>CAZNSS010000177.1:0-7490 GCA_964575465.1 uncultured Holophagales bacterium
CCCGTCCCGACGCGGCGCCCCTTCACGAGGCTGAAGCTGTTCGAGGCGTTGTCGACGACCGAGAGCACCGGAACCACCCGGCCGCCGCCCGAGGTCACCTTCACCGAGACGGAGCCGAGGGCGAGCGTCGGGAGGCCCGCGGCCGCCGCCACGCCGTCAACCTGGTTCCGGCTGAACGGAGGCACGTAGAGGTTGGCGATGGTCCCGGACGACGCCCCGTCGGCGCTCAGGACCGTCACCGTGACGGTCGCGCCCTCGCGCGAGACGTTCGTGAGGATGAGGTTCGTACGGCTCTTCGCGGTGGAGACGACCCCGGGCACGACCGCCTCGCCGCCCGAGGCGTCGACGCCGTCCGTCACCGAGACGGCGGGCATCTCCGCCCCGAAGAGGAGCGCCGGGTCGCCGCCCGTGCTCGACTGCGTCCGCGTGCGGAACGTGAAGGCGCCGGCGAACCGGCTCTTCAGCTCGATCATCCCCGACCCTCCGGGGAGACCGAAGACCGTCGTGAGCATCGACGAGAGCCGCAGCGTCCGGTTCGCCTTGACCATCGTCTGCGCGAGGAGGACCCCCGCGTCGGTCGTGCCGTCCTTGCCGGCCGGCGTGTACCAGAACTGCACCGGGATGTCGTCGACGTTCGTGTTGTTGCGGAGCCAGCCGTCCGAGGAGAAGAAGGCGCCCTGGAGGCCCTCCGCCTCGACCGCCGAGGCGACGAAGAACGAGCCGGGCGACTCGTCCAGCGTGTCGAGCTTGCCGAGCGGCTCGAACTTCACGCTGCGCAGCCCGGCCTGGCCGCTCTGCACCGCGAAGGGCTCCATGTCGAGGACGGGGATGGAGAGCGGCTGCTGCACCGAGCCCGCGAGCCCGAGGACGAGGTCACCGGTCTGCGGCGCGCCCGGGTAGTCGCGCTGCGTCCGGTCGACCCGGAGCGTCAGGACGAGCTGCCCGCTCGCGTCGAACTTCAACCCGCTGGCCGGCTGGTCGACGAGAAGCCACGACGGCCTCCGCTGCACCTGCAGCTCGATCGTCTGCCCCGTCTGGGGCGGCGGCACGATGGACATCGAGAGCGTCACCGCGGTCGGCGTCTGGCCGGCCGGTGCCGAGAAGTTGATCTTCGAAGCGGCGGACCGCAGCACGGTGTTCGCGCTGGGCTGGCTCGCCGTCGAGACGAGAATCCCGACGTCCGACGTCAGCAGGCCGTCCGGACCGTATCGCGCCTCGAGCACGGCGACGCGCTGGCCCGCCGAGTTGAGGGTCGCCGCCTTGGGCGTCACCGTCACGCAGCCGGGAATCGCGTCAGCACGGTTCAGCGTGACGCTCGTCTTGTCGAGGGTGAAAGCCGCGGCGTCCGCTCCCGTGAGGGAGAGCGTCAGGTCCTGAGTCGTCACCCCGGAATACGGCGCCAGCATCCAGCAGTACATTGCCGACGGCGCCGGGTCGCCGGAGCCGAGCCTGAAGTACATCGATCCGGGAGCCATGACCGTGTAGACCACGGCCGGCGGCTTCTCCACCACCGTCTGGGCCACGTTCGAGTAGCCGCTCGCCAGGACCGTGGCGCACTGCTTCACCGTCCGCACGCGGACGTAGAGCATCGGGTTCGTGGAGAGGCCCGCCATCAGCGGCGTGACCGCGTAGAGGAAGTAGTCCGACCCCGTCCGGAAGACCTCCGGGTTCGTGAACTCGGGGATCGTGGAGACCTCGATCTCGTAGTAGTCGATCCGCGGGTCGAGGCTCGCGTCCGCGGTCCACGAGATGAAGAGGTTGTTCCCGAGCCTCACCGAGTTCGGCAGCGTGACGACCGGCGGGCCCACGGGAGCGGTGCACGCAACTGGGTAGACGGTGACGACGCTCGTCGTCGTCACGAAGTTCTCCGGCCCCGTCACTCCCGGTGCCGTCGCGTCGTCGACGTCCTGCACCGTCGCCCGCACGTAATACTTCCCGGGCTCGGTGTAGTTGTGGACCGTGTTCGCGAACGTCACTCCGTCCGCGGAGATCGGCGCCGCGCTCGTCGCGTCGTCGAAGTCGAGCTGCGCCGGGCTCTTCGCCTTCCCCTTCGTCAGCTTGAGTCCCGCGGTGACCGGCTTCCCCACCTCGAGGGTCGAAGGCGTCGCGGTCAGTGCGGGGACGATGTCGGTCAGGATGGAGATCACCTGCGTCTCCGTCGCCGTCTCGACGACTCCCGCCACGGTCCGCTTCACCGTCAGGGTCACCACGTAGCGGCCCGCGCCAGCGTAGGTGTGGGTGGGGTTCACGCTGGTCGACGCGGCCGAGCCGTCGCCGAACGTCCAGCTCCAGCTCGTCGGCGTTCCGCGCGACCGGTCCTGGAACTGCACGGCGGTCGCCTTCAGCCCGGGATTCGGGAAGTAGAAGGCCGCCTGAAGGGGCTCCGCCGCGGCATCTCCGCACGGCCCGTACAGCCAGCAGGCGCCGTCGATATCGTCGCTCCCGAGGCCCGTCGGAGGGTTCGCGCCGAACGTCGAGACCATCACTCCATTCGAGTTGTCGCTCGAGTCGACGTCGTTCGAGTTCTGCGTGACGTCGGAGTTCGAGAGGCCGATCGCGTTCCCGAGCCCGTGAAGCAGGACCGCCTTGAAGAGGTCCGACGGATAGGCTGAGCAGGTCGTCTGCCGCACCCAGACCTGCCCGGCCCTGGCAGTCCGGTAGGTCTCGTTCTTCCACATGTGCGACGACCCGTCCGTCAGCCAGGCGCCGATTCCGAGGACACCGCCTCCGCCGCAGCCGAGAGCCGGCCCCGTCGCCGTGGTGTCGTCGAGGGCAATGTAGATGTAGCGCGAATCCACGCCCGAGGTCTGCGGGCAGGTGTTCTCGATGCTGACGGGAGGATGGATGATGACCTTCGCTCCCTTGGCCGTGTAGGGCACGTTGTACCACTCGGCCACCGCCTGGGAGATCTGCGCGAGCCCGCCTCCGTCGACGCCCGACTGGCCGGACGTCACCGGCAACGCGTCGCAGGCGCGCGCGCTGGCGATCATCATCGCGGTCGTCTCGAAGTTCCACCGCGCCCGCTGCCCGCTCCAGTTCGAGTCCCACATCGCCGAGACGCCCCGCGTCTCGCGCACCGGGGTCGTTTTCCCGCTCGCCGCTCCGGCGTAGGCCGCCATTTCCGCCACGAGGGCGCCCTCGGCCCCGCGGATCGCCGCGGAGAACTCCGTCAGCTTCCGCATCGGCTCGAGCTCGGCGCGCACCGTGCCGTCGGCTCCCTGCACCGCAACCGGCCGGGCCTTCTTCTCCGAGAAGGAGAGCCGCGTCGCGAACCGCGCCCCGCCCTCGTCCTGCACCACGTCGAACGCGCCGAGCGCCTGCTCGACCACGGCGTAGCGGCCGTCGTCGCGCTTCGAGAGCAGGAGGAGGTAGACCCTGCCCGGCTCGAACCGCGGCACGTCGGGAACGACGAGCGTCGTCCCGTCGCCCAGGTCGCCGCCGACGACGCCGACCTCCACCTCGCGTCCGAGGCCGCCGCGAAGCGCCTCGATCACCTCGAAGCGGGTCCGCGTCTCCGGGAGCCCCGGTGCGAGCATTCCCGTCTCCGACGCCACGGCCCTCACGAGCGCTGCCGCGGGGGCTCGCCCGAGGAGGGTGGCGTCGCCGATCGGCGCGTAGACCGCGGCAGGGGCCACGGTCGCCACGAGGGCGGCTGCGAGGAGAAGGACGAGGGTGCTGGACCTTGTGGCTGACCGAGTCATGGGGACCTCCGTGCGGGCGTCTGGGGCATCGCGACGTCATCCCGGCCGGGCCGGGGGGCTCCGGTTCAGTTCGGCTTCGGACGGGCCGGAGAGAGAGGAGGCTGCGTGGGCGCCGGGGTCGGAATGGTCCCGCCCACCGAGGCCTGCCCGCCGATCACCAGCGGCGGGTTGTCCAGCCGCATCGGCGAAACCGCGCGCGAGGCCGGCTTCTCCGCCGGCGCCGCCGCCCGGTTCGCGGCGACCGTCTCCGTGCAGGGCGGAAGCGACCGCATGTCGCCGTTCGACGCGATGACCGCGACGACCCCCGCGCACGAGAACCCTGCGGGCACTGCCACCTGGGCCGCGCCCGTCTGTCCCACGACGAGGTTCTTCGCGTAGGCCACCTCGTCGGCCGAGAGCGTCACCGGGCACGTCGCCGAGACCGGCACGTCGACCGGTTCGCTCGACGCCGCCTTGCCGTCCGCGTCCTTCAGGACGATGCGGTACGAAACCGCCGTCGCCCCCGGCGCGGGAACGGGGAGAACGGCCCAGAAGCCGTTCGGTGCGTTCGTACGTCGCAGCTCGAGGAACGACTCTTCCTTCGCGCCCGAGGCGCGGAAGTAGACGCGTGCGGTCGTCACCTGCCCGGCTCCCGCCCAGGAAGCCAGGACCTTCGCGTTTCCCGTGGCGGGAACGCAGGCCAGTGGCTCGTGCGAGAGCTTCCCCGCCGGAAGGGCGTTCGCAGGAATAGATGCTGCGACCAGGACCGAGGCGACGATAAGGTTTCCGAGTCTCATGGGACCTCCAAGCGGACGGTGACGCCTTACACCGGAGCGTCTGGACACTTTATGGACATTACAACCAGAGGGAGGGGAAATCAAACGCTTTTCGCCGGGCCCTCGCGGGCCGGGTTACATGTCGCCGCGGATCTTCTTCGCGTAGTAGTCGACGTACGCCGTCGGCTTCAGCCGCGGCAGGCTGCGCTCGGCGAGAGCCTTCGCTTCGCTCTTCTTGCCGGTCTCGTAGAGGGCGATCGCCGTGTAGAACATCGACGAGTCTTCTCCCTCGCCGAACGGCGCGAGCGAGCCGCCCTGCTCCACGGCGAGGCGGAAGTCGCGCGTGAGGATGGCCGCCTCGAGAAGCGCCTTCCGCACCTCGCGCCCCGAGCCCGGCCCCGCCAGGGGCATCAGCAGGCTCTTCGCTGCGGCCGCCTTGTTCTCGGCCACGAGCTTCCTGGCGTCGGCGAGCGCCGCTGCCTCGTTCGCCGCCTGCGACGAGACGGCCGGCACCGCCGCAGGGGTCGGCGCGGCAATCACAGTCGGCGCGGGCGGACCGATGATCGGGACGGGCGCCATGACGGCCGCCGCCGTCGGAGCCTTCGTCGGCGTCGGAGTCGGCGTCGGAGTTGCGGTCGGCGCCGGCGTGGCCACCGGCACCGCCGTCGCCGTCGGCACCGCCGTCGGAGTCGCCGTCGGCACCGGCGTCGCCAGGTCCACGCCCTTCCTCTTCTTCACCAGGTCACGGAAGCTCGCCTTCAGCGGCGCCTCGAGCGGCACCTTCGCGAAGAACCCGAACCGCTTCTCGATCATCACGAAGCGGTCCATCGTGGCGTCGGCCTCGGCCGTCCGCCCCGCGCCCGCCTGCGCCAGCGCGAGGCGCGCCACGCATTCCGTCAGGGGCTCGGGCGCGTCGACCATCCCGAAGCAGGCCACCCGGAACTCCTCCGCGGCCACGGCCGCCTTCCCCTCGGCGAAGGCCACTTTCCCCAGCGCCAGCCTCCGCGCGTAGAAGTCGTCGTACGCCGCCGCGGGCATCGCTAGAATCGCGGCGCAGAGGAGCGCCAGGAAATACCTCTTCATCGACACCTTTCGCCGGCCGAGCGTGCCGCGCACGTGCTGGGGCCAGACCGCTTCGAGGCCGCGGCCTTCGTGCTGCTGCTCCTCGTGCCGTTCGCGGTGCCCCTGCCGTTCGGGGGGGTCACGCCGGAGGGGCGGCTCGTCGTCGAGGTGCTCGCGTTCGCCATCGCGCTCCTCGCCGCCTTCTCGCGCCAGGCCCGGCCCGCGCTCCGCCCGGTCCGCCTCCCGGCGGCTCTCCTCGCGGCCCTCGCGGTCTTCGGGCTGGTCCAGCTCATCCCGCTCCCGTCTTTCCTGCTCGGCGTGCTCTCACCGCGTGCCCTCGAAATATACCGTTCCGCGGCCGAAACCGCTTCCCGCCTCGGCGGGCCGGCTCCCGGCGCCCCCCGGCTCTCCATTTCCCCCGCCGAAACGTGGCACGTCGCCCTTCTCGTCCTGGCGTGCGCCGCGCTCCTCGTCTCGTCGTTCGTCCTGCTCCGCACCCGCGAGCGCCGCCGCTGGTTCTTCGCCGCGCTCCTCGCGGCCGCCGCGTTCCACCTCGTCCGCGCCGTCTCCTCGCAGATCGAGGACGACCGCCTCGCAGGCCCCTTCGTCAACCCCAACCACTTCGCCGGCTGGCTCGAGATCGCGCTTCCCGCGGCCCTCGCGGCCCTCGTCCTCGCGTCCACGGGGCCCATCAGGACCCGCCGCCACCGCTCCGTCGACCTCTTCGAGCGCCGCATCGTCTCCGTCGCCGGCGCCGCTCTCCTGTGGGGCTCGTTCGCCGTCGGCATCGGGCTCACCCGCTCGCGCGGCGGCCTCCTCGCGGCGCTCGTCGTCACGGCGTTCCTGGCCGCCCTCTTCCTTCTCTTCCCGGCCCACCGCCACCACGGGTCCGAAGGGTCCGCCTCCGGGAAGTCCTGGTTCGCCACCCACGGCGCCTCGGTCGCGACCTTCGCGGCGGGGGTCCTCTTCGCGGCGGCCGTCTCGGGCTGGGGGCCGCTCCTCCGCTTCGTCGCCACCGACCCTCGCGACCTCGACTCCGACTCCCGTCTCCAGCTCTGGCGCCTCTCTCTCAAGACCTGGCGCGCGTTTCCCGTCTTCGGCTCCGGGCTCGGCAGCTACCTCGAGGCCTTCCGCCCGTTCCAGCCTTCCGAGCTTTCGGGCGTCGTCGAGTGGGCCCACAGCGACCCCATCCAGCTCCTCGTCACGGGCGGGCTCGTCGGCCTCGCCCTCGCCGTGGCGGCCTACTGCTCGCTCTTCTACGCCCTCGTCCGCTGCCTCCAGGAGCAGCCCCACCGGGAAGAGCGCGCCCTCGCGCTCGCCGGCCTCGGCGCGCTCCTCTCCCTCGGGCTTCACGGCTTCGTCGAGTTCAACCTCTCCATGCCGGCCATCCCCGCCACGCTCGCCTGCGTCGCGGGGGCCTCGCTCGCCGCCACCGCCTGGAGGCGCCACGAAGAGGAGGCCGAGGCCTCGATCGCCGCCGAGACGAACTTCGGCGACGCTCCCGCGAGCGCCCTCGCCGAGAGGAACGCCCGCCCCTGAAGCCCCGCGAGCGGCGCGAGGATCTCCACCTCGCCCTCCGCGAGCCCCTTCCCGGCGCGCCCGTCGTTCCAGCCCCACGAGAGGAGCACCGGCTCCTCCGCGCGCAGCCTCACGCGCAGCGCCCCCTTCGCGTCGTCCTCCGGGTCCACGCACACCGGCAGCGCCCCGCGCGGCGAAAGCTCCCGCACCGCGGCGAGCTGCTCGCGGGTCTTCGCGATCGCCGCCGCCAGCTCGGCCTCGTCGTCTCCGGGCGTCAGGGCCGCGTGCTTCTCGGCCCGCGTCACCTCGCGCCTCGTGAGGAGCACCGCGCACTCCGTCCGCGCCGCCGAGGCCACGCGCGCGAGCGCCTCCCGCGCCGCCTTCGGTTTCCCGTCCGCCAGCTCGGCCCTCGCGAGCTCCAGGTGGAACGGCGTCCACTCCAGCGTCCCCGTCG
>CAZNSS010000178.1:0-7457 GCA_964575465.1 uncultured Holophagales bacterium
GGTACTCGCACCAGTCGGAGAAGAGCGCCGCGAAGCGGACGATCGTCGACGGGAAGGCGTCCGCGTACTCGCGCACCATCGCCTCGCCGATCGCCTTCGTCCGCGCGTAGACGTGCTCGCCGTCGGGAGGGCTCGCCTCGGTGAGCGCCGATCCGGGCGCCGGCAGGCGGCAGGCGGCGACCGAGCTCGAGAAGACGAACCGCTTCGCGCCCAGCTCGCGGGAGAAGTCGAGCGTGTTCCGCAGCCCCTCGACGTTCGTCCGCCGGTACTCGGGGTGCTCGTCGCCGGTGAAGTCGTAGTGCGCGGCGAGGTGGACGACGGTGTCGGCGCCGCCGAGCACCTTGATCATCCGGAAGACCTGGCCGAGCGGCTCCCGCTCGCCGATGTCGACCTGGAACCAGGTGATGTTCGGGTGGACGGGCGCGCCGCACCGGTGCTGCGACCGGCGCGCGATGCCGAAGACGCGGTAGTCCTCGGCGAGCGCCTCGAGGAGGTGCCGGCCGACGAATCCGGACGCGCCGGTGAGGATGAGCGTGGGGAGGGCCATCGTCGGCTAGGGCCCGAGGAAGAGAAGCTTCCCCTCGACGCGCGCCGGCAGCGTCCGGAGGGGCGCGGGCGGCGGCCCCTCTTTCGGGCGCCCCTCGGGGTCGTACCTGCCTTCGTGGCACGGGCAGACGTAGGCGTGAAGCGACTCGGACCACGCGACCTCGCACCCCTGGTGCGTGCAGAGGAGCGAGCGGGCGGTGACGCCGGTGGCGGACCGGAGGACCTCGACGGGCCGGCCCGAGATGCTGACGGTGACGCGGACATCGGACGGGAATCGTTCGACCGGCAGCGAGACGGGCTGCGGGCCGGCCGGCACGGTCTCCTTTCTCGCGCAGGAAGCGGCGAGAGGCGCGCACGCCACGAGGAACGCGCGGCGCGAGACGGTGCTCGGGGAGATTCCGGGATCGTCGCCCATGCTCGGCTCCTCGGAGCGGAATGAAGAAGTGTAGCGCCCGGAGAGGGCCGGGTGAACGGCCGAGCGCTCCTCTCTCCCCTCCGGCCGGAGCGCGTAAGCTCGCCGGGCCGGAACCCGGCGGAGGCCGGGAGGAGGACGACGATGGCACAGCCGATCGCGGTTCTCGAAGCCCACGGGAAGCACGCCCAGCGCGCCCTCTTCACGGGAGACGGGGAAACGCTCGTCACCTGCGGGCAGGACGGCCTGGTGAGGCTCTGGAAGGTCCCCTCCTTCGAGCCGGACGGCGCGTTCGAGGGGCACGCGGGCAGCGTGAACACGCTCTCCTTCTCGGCAGACGGCGGCCTCCTCGCGACCGGCTCGTCCGACGGGACCGTGCGGGTCTGGTCCTTCCCGGGGGGACGCGAGCTCGACGTCCTCGACGGCCAGCTGGCCGCGGCGATGTCGCCCGCGGGAGGTTTCGCGACGATCTCGACGAAGGCACGCGCCGTCCTCTGGGATGGCAACTACGACGAGGTGGCGACGCTTCCGCTCCTCGACCGGCGGCTCTTCTCGCTCGCCTTCACCGCCGACGGCGCCGCGCTGCTCGTCGCGGGGACCGGGACGGTCCACCGTGTCGACGTGAGCGGTCGCGCGAAGACGGGGGAGTACGCGGGGCACCAGACGGCCGTCGCCTCGATGAGCTTCTCGCCCGGCGGGAGCCTCCTCGCGACGACCGGAGTCGAGGGGACGCTGAGGGTGCGAAGCGTCGCGGGGGGAGCCGAGCTCTTCGCGGTGAGGCTCGGCCGGCCCGGCGTGTTTCAGACGGCCTTCTCGGCCGACGGAGCCCGGGTCGCCGTCTCCATCGACTTCGCGGTCCAGCTCCGGTCGGCCTCCGACGGTGCCCTCCTCTCGACGCTCGACGTCCCGGTCAAGGGCGTCCACGGTGTCGGCTTCTCGCCCGACGGCCGATTCCTCGCGAACGCGGGAGCCGACGGGCGGGTCCGGGTCTGGGAGCTCTGACGGCGCCCGCCGTCCCGCTGCAGGAAAGCCGTGAAGCGGGGGCGCTGGACCGATAGACTCCCCTGCGAATCAGCCCGGAGGTGACGAGGATGACGCGTCCGGAGACCCGCCCGAATCGTGCTCTCACGGTCCCCGCCGTCGCGAGGGCCACAGGGAAATGACGCTCGGAACCCCGGGTGGCTCGCACAGGCGCAGGGCGAGATCCCTGCAGGAGGCCCGGCGCCTCGTGGGGCGCGCCGCGCAGGAGATCGCCGCCGCGCCGGCCGGGTGGATGCAGGTCGTCGACCGCGCGAGGGCCGAGCTCGGCCGCCCGCCGCTCCCGCCGGACGCCGTCGGCGCGACCGGCTTCTCCCTCCTCTCGGCCGAGGAGGGAGGGCGTCCCGCGCTCCTCCCGCTCGAGCGGCTCGAGCCGCTCGGGAAGGGGGGGATGAACACGGTCTCCCGCTCGGTCGACCTCCTCGCCGGCCGGCCGCTCGTCGTCAGGCGCCTCATCCCGGCCGAGTCGGCCGTCGAGGAGGAGATGCGGCGCCGGCGAAACGAGCTCGTCCGCGTGCGACTCTCGGTCCTCCACCGACACCCGGTCCTGCAGCGTTTCTGGGGAAGCGGGCTCGTGGACGGCGAGGCGTGCGAGCTCTTCGACTTCGCGCCCGGGACGACGCTCGCCCGCCACGTGAAGGAGCGGGGACTCACCTACGGGGCCCTGCTCGACCTGGCCTGGCACGGGTCGCGGGGGCTGCTCCACCTCTCCCGCCACGGCCTCGTCCACGGCGACGTGAAGCCCGAGAACTTCTGCGTCGACGAGCGTCGAACCCAGGAGGGCGCCGGTCTCCGCGTGAGCCTCATCGACTTCGACATCGTCTCGACCGTCGACGAGCAGCTCTTCCAATACCGCCTCTCGAACACGCTCGACGGCACGCTCCCCTACATGCCGCCGGAGAACTTCGTCCAGGCCGTGCCCGAGGACCCCGAGGAGTGCCGGCGGATGGTCCTGACGAAGGACGTCTACGCCCTCGGCATGACCCTCGTCCGGGTCGTGAACGGCCGCTTCCCGGAGGCCTTCTACACCAGCATGACCTCGCTCGTGCAGAAGAAGGAACGGCTGGAGGAAGTCCGGGTCGAGCTCCCCCCGAAGCTGCCCGAGGCCCTCCGGAGCCTCGTCCTCTCGATGTGCGCGACCGACTGGAGGGAGCGCCCGCCGCTCCCGGTCGTCGTCCGTTCCCTCGAGGCGCTCCGGAGGTCCGCGACGGCAGAGGAGAGGGCGCGCCTGATCGCCGCGCCGCGTCTCGAGGTCGCCGTGGAGGCGCCGCCCGAGGCCCCGGAGCTCTTCGTCGGGCCGTATCGGGTCGTGAATTCCGCGTTCGCGGCGCGGACGCCGGGCGACGGCCAGACGAGGCCCCTCGCCGAGCTCCACGACCCGTTCGGCCGGCGGCTCGTCGGGGTACCGTTCGAGTTCCGCACGCCGCAGGCGGAGGAGGCGTTCTACGAGGAGCGCCGGGACCTCCTCAGGGACCTCAACGCGGTCCGCCTCCGGCACCCCGAGCTCTTCCCGGGGAGCTTCCGCGACCTCGTCCGGCAGGGCGCCGGAGAGGACCTCTTCCTCGTCTGGATCGTCCGGCCCCTCCTCGACGGGGCGATCGACCTGGACGGCTACCTCGCGAAGGAGCGGCCCGACGCGTCGCTCCGCGAGAAGGTCTCGATCCTCCGCCGCATCGCGGAGGCGCTCTCGGCCCTCGAGGAGGCGGGCTACACGCTCGCCACCCTGACGCCCCAGCTCGTCTTCTTCGTCCCGCCGCCGCCCGAGGGGAGCGTCGAGCCTTCGCCGACGCAGGCGGGCCTGACGCGGCCGGTCGCGGCCCTGTTCGACATCCCGGCCACGGCCTCGGGTCGGCGCTTCCGGCAGGAGCTGATGGGTTCCGCCTCGGCCGTGAAGGTCACGCCGGAGTCGACGGGGCGCGTCGTTTCGGGCTTCTTCGACGTCGCGGCGAAGATGGGTGTCCTCGCGACGCTGGGAGGGGCCGAGAAAGACGCCTTCCTCCAGGTCAGCGATGCCCAGAGCTGGGCGGAAAGGGTCGATCTCCTGCGCTGGATCGAGACCCGGCTGCGCTGACCGGCGTGGCCGCCTCGGCGCGCCTCCCCCGATCGCGGGCCTGAGGCCCGCGACCGATCACGATACCCCGGCGTCCCGGTCCTCCTGGAGAAGGAAAGAGGATGGAAGGGCGAAGGTGTGGACCTTGATGGAAGGGGAAGTGGAGCGGAAAAGTGTGAGGAGGGATTGGAAGGGACTCCTCCGCAAGGTCCGGGAGCCGGGGCAGCGATCGATCTGAGGGTTCACGCGTGCCCCCCGGCGATTCCCCGGGCCGGTGTCCCGGCGCGAAGACTCGCCTTCTGGAGCCGCGGGTCGAGGTGGTCGGCGAAGCGGTCGAACGTGCGCGGGTCGAGGGTGACGAGGGCCGCGACCTCGGCCCGCGTCAGCTCGATCCCCCTGTCGGCGAGGCCGCGGACGACCCGCTCGGGGTCGACGTGGAAGTCGTGGCGGAAGTCCTCGTCCGTGACGAGCCTCCCGACGATCCGTTCCACGCTGGCCTGCGACATTCGACCTCTCGCTTTCGCCCACGGCCGTTACAAGAGCCGTGCCAGGACCCGGCGGGGCGGCGACCGCGGGCCCGGGGCGCGCCGTTGTCGCTCCCGGTCGGCAGGAGGCTCTCGGGGCGCGGCCGCACCGGTGCGGAGAAGCCTTCACTCTGTAGAATTCGCGGCATCGCGAACCGGTGGGTGGCCGGGGCCCCGGCCCGTCCGAGCCGCCCCGCGCGAAGGAGGTTTCGTGACCGTGAAGGCGATCCGCACTCTCGTCGTCGTGGGGGCCTGCGCCCTCGTCCTTTCCGCCGGATGCCGGAAGAAGGAGGAGCCCGAGTCCGAGGGCAAGGAGCTCTCGAAGAACCCGGTCGCGGCGTTCGGTCAGATCGCCGACGCCGCGAAGAAGATGGAACAGGCCGCCAGGGAATCGCAGGACATGAAACCCGTCGAGCCGATCCACTTCTCGAAGCTCATCGAGCTCCTGCCGAAGGCGCCCGCGGGATTCGCGCCGGACGCCGAGCCGCGGGGCGAGACGACGAGGGCGATGGGCTTCTCGGTCTCGATGGCCGAGCAGAGCTTCTCGCAGGAGGGCAGGAGCCTCCGCGTGAAGATCACCGACGGCGCGTTCAACGCGCCGCTCTATACCGTGATCACGATGGCGGCGCAGTTCGCGCGGGAGTCCACCGAGGGATACGAGAAGGGCGTCACGCTCGACGGCAACCCGGGTGTCGAGAAGTGGCGGAAGGACGGCGGGGACGCTGAGCTGAACATCGTCGTCGGGAAGCGCTACCTCGTCGAGATCGAGGGCTCGGGAATCACCCCCGAGGTCGTCCGCGGGGTCTGGGGCTCGATCGACCGGGCGAAGCTCGCCGGCCTGAAGTGAGGGACGCGTGACGAACATCGGGATCCCGAAGGAGTGCCGCCCCGACGAGTTCCGGGTCGGCGTCTCGCCCGTCGGCGCGAGGATGCTGAAGGGAGCCGGGCACGCCTGCTTCGTCGAGCGGGGGGCCGGGGACGGCTCCGGCTTCCCGGACGAGCAGTACCGGCAGGCGGGGGCGACGATCGTCCACTCGGCCGAGGAGGCCTGGCGGCGGGCGGACCTCGTCCTGAAGGTCAGCCGTCCCACGATGCAGGAGCTCGACTGGCTCCAGCCCGGGAAGGCGCTGATGGGGTACCTCTACCTCGCGGCGGCGCACCCGGGGAAGGTCGAGGTGCTCCTCGAGAAGAAGATCTCGGCGATCGCCTACGAGCAGATCCAGCTCCCGGACGGCTCGCTGCCGGTCCTCAAGCCCCTCAGCCAGATCGGAGGGCGGATGGCGGCCCAGGTCGCGGCGCGGCTTCTCCAGAACGACGCCGGGGGGCACGGGAAGCTCCTCGGCGGCGTCCCGGGCGTCCCTCCGGCGGAGGTCGTCGTCATCGGCGCCGGCGTGGCGGGCGAGGCCGCGGCGAAGGCCTTCCTCGGGATGGGGGCGCACGTCACGGTCCTGGACCGGGACCTCGCGCGCCTCCAGACCCTCGACGAGGTCCTCTCGGGGCGCCTCGTCACCGTCGTCGCCCACCCGTTCCACGTCGCGCGGGCCGCGGAGTACGCGGACGTGCTGGTCGGCGCCATCATGGTCCCGGGCGAGCGGTCGCCGCAGGTCCTGACCCGGGCGATGCTCCGCAGGATGAAGCCCGGGGCGCTCTTCATCGACCTCTCCATCGACCAGGGAGGCTGCGCGGAGACCTCCCGGCCCACGACCCACGAGGCGCCGACCTACGTCGCGGACGGCGTCGTCCACTGCTGCATCCCGAACCTCGGCGGCGTCGTCGCACGAACGTCGACGCACGCCTTCCTCAACGCGGCCGCTCCGTGGATCGAGCGCGTCGTCGTTCAGGGCGTGGAGGCGGCCGCCGCGGCGGACGCCGCCCTCGCCCACGGGGTCGTCACCCACGCGGGCGAGCTCCGGAACTTCCGGCGGGTCTCCTACACCCGGCCCGCCGACTGAGACAGGAAGCGAACGAACCACAATGAGCTGGCTCCACAACTACCACGACCGGATCGTCAGCGCGGAGGAGGCCGTCCAGTCGGTCAAGTCCGGGGACCGCGTCTACCTGACGGGGAACTGCTCGGTACCGCAGGCCCTCGTCAAGGCGCTCATCGGGAGGGCCCCGTCACTCACGGACGTCGAGGTCTGCCACATCCTGACGCTCGGCAAGACTCCCTACGCCGACCCCGCGTTCGGCGGTCACATCCGCGTGAACACGCTCTTCATCGGCGAGGGCGTCCGCCAGGCCGTCAACGAGGGGCGCGCGGACTTCACCCCGGTGCGCCTCTCCGAGGTCCCGCAGCTCTTCACGGAGGGGATCCTCCCGATCGACGTCGCCTTCATCCACGTCACGCCGCCCGACGAGCACGGCTTCTGCTCCTACGGGGTGGAGGTCTCGACGAACCGCGCCGCCGCACAGTCGGCGAAGCTCGTCATCGCCGAGCTGAACCCGCAGATGCCGCGGACGCTGGGCGACGCCTTCATCCACATCAGCCGGATCCACAAGATCGTCCCGGTCGACTACCCGATCTTCACCGCGACCATGGGGACCCCGTCGGAGCTGTCGATGCAGATCGGCCGGCACGTGGCCAGCCTGATCGAGGACGGCTCGACGATGCAGATGGGGATCGGCTCGATCCCGGACGGCGTCCTCTACTACCTCAGGGACAAGAAGGACCTCGGCATCCACACGGAGATGTTCTCGGACGGCGTCGTCGACCTCTACGAGAAGGGCGTCGTCACCGGGGAGAAGAAGACGATCGACCGGGGAAAGATCGTGGCGGGGTTCCTCATCGGCTCGAAGAGGCTCTACGACTTCGTCGACAACAACCCCGTCGTCGAGATGCGGCCGACCGAGTACGTCAACGACCCGTACGTCATCCGGCAGAACGACA
>CAZNSS010000179.1:0-7457 GCA_964575465.1 uncultured Holophagales bacterium
CGGTCCGAGACCGCCGCCTCGACGATCGTCACGTTCCCGGCGCGGTTCAGATCGACGTGCCGCCGAAGCGCGCGGACATTCGCCGGGAAGGGCTCGAAGGCGACCACGGCGCCTCCCTTTCCCACGATCCGCGAGGCAAGGAGTGTGAAGAAGCCCACGTTCGCGCCGACGTCGTACGCCACGTCGCCGCGCGAGAGCAGGGCCGAGATCCACCTCCTCGTGAGGGGCTCGTAGGTGCCCAGCCAGCAGCCGTGCGTCCCAGCCCCCACGACCCATCGCGCCCCCCTGAGCGGACCCGAGAGGACCGGAAGGACCGTTCCCCTCGGGATGGCTCGGAGAGGAATCCGGACCACTTTTCGGGAGAGCGATGCAAGACCGCTCATGGAACGGACAGAGTCGCTTCCTGCCGCAACGGCGGCGTCCCTTTCGGGGCGAGGTACTTCCGCGCCCAGAGGTTCAGCATCAGGAGTCGCCACGCCACGATGGAGAAGATGCTGAGGCCGCTCGGCGGCGGGTAGCCCAAACGATTCCTGTCGAAGTAGTCCGCCATCGCCTTCCGCAGCCCGAGGGTCGCCGTCATCCCCGCGGGGTCGAGGATGACGTCGCGCGCGTAGGCACGGAACGACGGCGAGTCCTCCATCCAGGTCGCCGCGATCGAGCCCCCCTGCTTGGGGCGCCGTGCCGTCTCGGGGGGAAGCAGTCCGTGCCGCTCCGCCATGTGCCGGAGGAGGTACTTGTTCGTTCCGTCCCTCAGCAGCATTTCGCGCGGCGTTCGGAAACCTTCCTCCGCAACTCGCTGGTCGAGGAACGGCACGCGAGCCTCGACGCTCGCCGCCATGCTGGCCCGGTCCACCTTCATGTTGTAGTTCGACGGGAGCTGGTGACGCGTCTCGAAGAGGCGCACCGTCGAGAAGGCGTCCTCGCCGCTCTCCGAATCGAGCTCCTTCACGAGTCGGACGAGGGGGAGAAGCTCACGTCCCCACCGTCGCCCCGAGAACCACCGGTAAAGCCGCAGGCCACGCCGGAACGGCCCCAGGGAGTCCGCCTCAGGCCCGCCCGCGCTGACGAAGTCGGGGTAGCCGCCGAAGACTTCGTCCGACCCTTCGCCGACGAGGACTACCTTCACCCCTGCCTCGCGGCACTTCCGGTAGAGGAGCATCGTCGAGATCACGCCCCAATCGCCGAAAAGGTCGTCAACGTACCAGGACGACTCCTCGAGTCCCGCCGAGATCTCCTCGGGCCGGATCACGACCTCCTCGTGTTCCGTCCCGAGGAACTGGCTCACCGCGCGCCCGAACGGCCTCTCGTCGAGGCCGGAGTCGGCGAAGCCCATCGAGATCGTCCGAACCGGTCCGGATCGCCTGGCCAGCGCCACGATGACGCTCGAGTCGAGCCCCCCCGACAGGAGGAGGCCGACCGGGACGTCGGCGACCAGGTGCTGGCGGACGACCTCCGAAAGCGTCGCGAAGAGCCGATCGGCGCGCACGTCGATCGACTCCGTGCCCGTGTCGCCCCGCACGACCCGGGGCGCTTCGAACCAGGCCCGGGATCTCGGCCGTTCGCCGCTCGCGAGATCGCTGGCGTGCACCGTGAGGACGTGCCCGGGCGGCAGCTTCCTGACGTCCGCGAGCGAAGTCCGCTCCGTGTCCGGGACGAACGAGAACTCGAGGTACTGCCTCAGCGACCGGAGGTCCGGGCGCGCGTCGAACCCAGTCAGGCCGAGAAACGCCTTCACCTCCGACGCGAACACGAGCCGACCCGAGTTCGACCACCAGAGGAAGAGCGGCTTGATCCCCATCGGGTCGCGGGCGAGCGTCAGCGTCTTCTTCCGTCCGTCCCACATCGCGAACGCGAACATCCCGCGGACCCTCTGCAGGACTCCTTCGCCCCACTCCTCCCATCCGTGGATGAGGACCTCGGAGTCCGTCCGAGACCGGAAGACGTGGCCCTTCGCCTCCAGTTCGGGCCGAAGGTCTCCGAAGTTGTAGATCTCGCCGTTGAAGCAGAGGACGACCGAGCCGTCCTCGTTCGTCATGGGCTGGTGGCCCGACGGGCTGAGGTCGATGATGGAGAGGCGGCGGTGCAGCAGACCTGCACCTGCCTCGGGATCGACCCAGCGCCCTTGGTCATCGGGGCCGCGGTGCACGAGAGTCCGCTGCACCACGCCCTGTTCGGCGTCGGTCAGTCCCGGTATGCCGAGCCAGCCGGCGATGCCGCACATGTCAGGAGCTCCGTCCGAGGAGGGGCCCGTTCGGCGAGCCGAACGGCAACGAGGAGAGCCTTCGCGTTCTCTCCGCTCGCGGCACCGCCATCGCCTCGTCGAGGTAGGCGAGCGCGCCGGTCGGCTTCAGCTTCCCGGGCTGCGGCACGTGCCAGAGGTGAAGGAACGGAAGGTATCCCCACGGATGGAAACGAAGCTGCCGGCATCGGTCGTAGAACTCGTTGTCCTCGCCGCCCCAGCCCAGGAAGGCCTCGTCGTGCCCTCCGATGCGGAGGTACGCCTCCCGGGAAACGGCGATCGTGTGCCCCTCGCAGTTCTGGCGGACGAGCTCCGGCCGGAGGCCATCCGTGCCGAGGCGTCCGACTTCCTCGTGGGCGGTGACCCGGCTCGTCGAATTGCGGTCCAGATAGAAGACGAAACGCTGGAGCCTCATCGCCTCGAATCCGGCCGTTCCGAGGCGGAGGACCTCCGCGGCGTAGTGCCTCGGGGCGATGACGTCGTTGTCGTGGAGGACGACGAACCTGCCGCGGGTCGCACGGACGCCGGTGTTGAACGCCCACGATCTCGAGTACGGCATCTCCGGCTCCGCGGGCCTCTGGTGAATCCACCGGACGTCCGCGGGCAACCTGCCCTCGAGCAGGGGTACTTCCGCCTGCTCCACGACGAGGACCTCAGTCCGGCAGCCTTCCTGGGCGCGGAGGCTCGCGAGCGTTGACAGGAGGAGCGGCAACCGCTCCATGCCGCGATGCCCGACGACGAACGAGACGTCCGGCTCTCCCGCCCTTGACGAACCTGTCGCCGACGTCAGCTCGACAGGCCACTTCGAGAGTGCCGCCGCCAGGAGCCTCGACCCGAGCCCGGGGAAAACGTTCGCGAGCGTCAGGTCCGAGGTCCACCGCCAGTCGCAATCGAAACCCAGCCCGTCCGGGTTAGGGAGGATCCGCTCACCCCTGTTGCGGAACTCCATCCACCTGCGGCTTGCCTGCCCCGGAATGAAGAGCGGCCAAGCGAGCGGCGGTCGGTCGAACGCGAGCGCCCCAGCGCTCGTCCTCAGGGGCGTCAGGAGCGGACCTCCTGCAGGTCCCGACGCCGGAACACCATGTCGCACTCCAACAGGCGTCCCTCGGTATCCGCTCTGAACGAGTTCATCCGCCTCAGGTCGAAGCCCTTTTCGAAGAGGAACGCGAAGACGTCAGAAAAGAGAGGCCCTCCCCGATAGAGCTCCTGGAACTGCGCTTCCGCGTAAATCCAGTCGATCCGGCTGAGTGCGTCGCCGGCGCCACGGAGCACCTCAAGCTCGAATCCCTGGACGTCGAGTTTCAGCAGGTCGACCCGTTCCAGGCTCCTCTCGCGGAGATATTCTTCCAGCCTCCGGATCCGAACCCGTCGGGCTTCCTTCTGCGTGAAGTCGAGGCCATACGCCCCCTTCTCGAGTGCGGCGCCTATCTCCAGGAACGAGCTGGCCTGGTCGTAGCGGGAGACGAAGAATTCGCGCTCTCCCTCCTCGCTGCCGAGCGCGAAGCTGTCGATCATCACTCCGGCGTACTCACCGAACTTCCGTCGAAGCTCCGGATGCGGTTCCTCGAGGGGCTCGACGAGATAAAGCCGGGCCCAGGGCTGGAACGCAAGCACACACTCCGAGAAATCGCCGACGTTCGCGCCGACGTCGACGACGACGGCGCCCCGGCGAAGGCCGATCATCTCGAGGTCCGGGAAGCGCTCCCGAAGCGACCTCGGGTAGAGCCCGAGGGCGACTCGGACCGCGTTCCTCAGGCGCAGCGACGACACACGTCGAACGAAGTGCGGCACAGGGGATCCGCTCCGTTCCCCGGCCCGGTTGTTACCGCGGTTCACCAGGATCTCGTCGATCAGCCGCTCTCGGGCCGCCCGCCGGCGAGAACGCGACTGGCTCCCCGCGCGGCTCGATGACGCAGATTCCGAGTCGTTGCGTCAGTCTAGCTGTCAGTCTGTGCCGCGAGAGGAAGTCGTGGATCGCCCGACTGCAACCGTCCCAGGCGTAGTAGTCGTCGACGATGACGATGCCGTCCTGCGCCAGATGCCGATAGAGCGATTCCAGTGCCGTCAAGGTTGATTCGTACCAGTCCCCATCGAGCCGAAGCACTGCGATCCTGCACGGCGGCGCGAATCCAGGGAGGGTGTCCTCGAACCAGCCTTTCACGAGGGAGTAGTTGGGTACTCCCGAGAGCCTCATCGCCGTCTCGGCGAAAGCGACCTCGGCACGGCAGTTGTCGTAATAGGCCTCGCTGCTCGTGTCCGCCTGCCAGCGCCGGGCCGCTTCTCCGTCCAGGTCGCTTGCAGGCGGTAGGCCTTCGAAGCTGTCGAATAGGAAGTAGCTTCTTTCCGGTCCCAGGATCTCCGCCATCCCGGCCGACATCCCTCCTCTCCAGACGCCGCACTCCACGACACATCCCTGGACGTGGCGGACGCGGTCCACGACGACCATGTTCCGGAAGAACACTCCGAACGGCGCCATCGTGAAGTTGCGATACTTGCGATAGAGGCGCCAGCATTTCGCCGCTCTAACGCCTCTAACGAGGCTTGTCTTTAGTGCCCGCGCCCCCGCCCCGATCCGTACGCCAATCACTTCGAGCGTCTCCGCATTCTTGTTTGGCCCCTCATGGATACGTTCCCTCGCCGACTGCTCAGCCGAGGAGCCGCTCCACGAAGAATCCCCGGATGGCCTCGTCCGAGAACCGCGCCCAAAACGCCCGTACCGGCTCAGCGAACCGGCGGAGGTCGCTGGCCCAGAGTGTCTCGGCTTTCCGACGAAGATCGTCGAGATCCTCGTAGGCGTACACGTCCCCCAGGCTGTTCGTGCGGACCCGATATCCGAGCAGGCCCCGGTCCGGGACGAGCACCGGCTTCCCGAGCTCGAGGGCCTGGATCACCGTCGAACTCGAAAGCGTGAGTCTGTGGGTCGTGACGTAGAGGCGGACCGCCCCGAAGAAGAGCTCCTTTATCCGCTGGGCATGGACGTACCGACCCGTCTCGAGGAGGCGTCCTTCTCCGACGAGTCGGGCACGCAGGGCGTCGACGTCGATTCGGAACCAGCCCTTCTGCTGCTCGTCCGCCGGGCGCCCCGGGTGAAGGCCGCAGAGCGAAGGGGTCGTGGCAAGAAGCTGCAGGAAGAGGTCGTAGCCTTTGTAATAGGCGGCGTCGCCGAAGTAGAGGACGGGCTCTCGCCCCTCGTTCCGCGCGATGAACGCGGCGAGATCCTCCTTCGCCTCCTGGTACTCGGCCGCGTCTGCGGACGACTCCGGGGACCGCGCCGGACGCGAGATCTCCGGCATCCAGTAGACCGGTCGGCCCCGCCATGCCGCGAGACGCTCGTCCTTCGCGAGCACCTCGTCGAGGACGTTTCTCCCGATGACGACCCTCTCGTAGAAGTACGTCGCCGTCGAACGCCTATCGAAGATCGCGCGCTTGACGTTCCCCAGCGTCGTCCGGAGCGTCGGCGCCCGGAGACGCTTCGGCGCCCCCGTCTCGGAGTCCTCTCCGGGGTACCACTCCGCGGTGTTCGCGAAGATGCCGAGATTCCGGCCCCGAAGGCGCGGAGCACCCCCGGCCGAGATCCGCCGGAACTCGTCGTGCGACTTGTCCGCCTCGATGAAGAGCGTCGTCTCTGCGCCGCAGGTCTTCTGGAGTCCGACGATCTCCTCGGCGCGGAGGTGCGGACTCCTGCTCCGGGAGTAGCGACGCGTCTCGACCAGCTCGACCTCGTTCCGGCCGACGAGAGGCTGGAGGTCGGGCGAGTGCTCGAGTCCCGCCTCCTCCGTGAAGCCCATCGCCACGACAAGCCTGCAGCCCGTTCCCGCGAGCGCGTCCGCGATGACCCGGCAGTAGACGCGCGGATGGCCGATGACGTCGGGCGAGTAGAGGAGGACGGTCCTCACTTCCCTCCCGCAGGCGCCCCGAACCGGCGTGTCCGGTCAGGGACGTGTCGAGGCGTCTGTGCCGGAGTCCGCTGCGGCTCGTCTGCGGACGGGGTCACGATCGTTCCCGCTGCGAGATCCTCCAGGAATCGACGCGTACCGAGAGCGAGGAATTCCAGCGGTAGACCCCGACCACCTCCCTCGGACGTCTCGAGCGATCCGGCAGGCACGTCTTTCGGGACGCGGTCGAACCAGTTGTGGTAGTGGGTCAACTCGCCGTCCAGGCTGTAGAAGTTCCCCATCGCGTAGCGAAGGTACGAGAGCTCCTCGGACCAGTACTCGGGCGTAAAGGGCGGCTCGTAGCAGCGGGCCGTGTCCTTCGGCGACGCATGAACCCTCATCGGCTTCCAGCTGAAGCCACGTCGGCCGAGCGTTGCCGGCAGGTCGTGCGTCACGTAGTAGTGCTCGAGGTCGAGACGGAGCGTCGGGATCGGAATCCCCCGCCTTGAGACCCAAGCCACCGTCCGGCACTTCCGGGCCTTCTGCGTGTCGAAGAAGAGGAAGCAGCTCTCCGGCATACCCGCACCATACGGCCGTGTCAGGGGCCCGCAACCCACGTCCTCGGGGGATACGAGGGCGACGCTCCCTGAGAGGTGCCGGCTACACGTCGGGTACCACCGGGCCGAGAGAAGGACGACGTCGGAGTGAAGGAGCAGAGTGTGCCTCGCCTCCGACATTGCAAGCAGCTTGTTGAGCGCGATCGCCTGGCTGCAGTGCTCCACGTGGACGCGCGCGCCGAGATCCCGCGCGATCTCGACGGAACGGTCGTGCGAGACGTTGTCGACCACCCCGACCCGGAGACGGACTCCCTCCGTACACCGCCACACCGAGCGGAGGCAGGCCTCGAGGAAGAGCTCGCTCTCCCAGGTCGTGATGCCGACGAAGAGGTCGTCCTTCACTGACAGCCCCAATTCCGGCCGTAGCGCTCCGCCGCGGCCTCGACGATCAACGCGTAGTCGATCTCCCTGCCCCCGCGCTCGGCAATCGGGCGTATCGCCTCGAGGACGGAGCGGCCGCTGTGCCGCAAACCGCCCTTCTTGTGCGCGGCGTCCGGCTCCGGGTCGCCAAAGACGTGCCAGGCGTTCTGGGCGACGTCGGTCGAGTGGATGTTGTCGCGAACCCGCGTCCTCTCGTGGCCGTCCTTCCCGGACCGATCGAAGATCGGCTGGGTCGCGGCCGCGTCGCGGATGCCTACGAACTCGTGCCGGAAACGCGGGAGCGACGCGATGAGCCGCCGCGTGCTCCAGTCGACGGGCGCCTCCTTCCCGAAGAAGTAGGCCCGC
>CAZNSS010000180.1:0-7453 GCA_964575465.1 uncultured Holophagales bacterium
CGGGGCCCTCGCCGCGCCCCGGCCTCCTCGAGTTCCGCGTCGCCGCGCTCCTGACGCAGCTCAACCTCCTCGAACGGAGCGTCGTGGCGAGCCCCGCCCCGGAGCCGCTCCGGAGGGTCCGCGAGGCACAGCCGGCCGTCGAGACCGCCTTCTGCTACGACGGCACCGTCTACCGCCCCGAGGGGCGCCTCTGGCCGAATCTCCCGGTCGGCTGCCGCGGGATCGCCCCCGCCGTCGCCCTCGCCTCCGAGCGCCTCTTCGCCGACGCGAAAGCCGAGGAGATCGCCGTCCACGTCTCGCCGGTGAACGACCCGGCGGAAGCGGTCCGGTTCGCGCGCCTCGGCGCCGCCTCCGTCGTCACAGACGACGTCCCGACCGTCGTCGCCGCGCTGCGCCAGGCCGCCCTCGCCGTGCCGAACGCGCTCGCGACGCCCTGAGGCGCTTCAGCCCGGGTCGCGGACCTCGAGCGCGAGCTCCCCGCCCACCTCGAGGGCGAAGCGCCCCCGCCTCACCGGGACGATCCGCACGTCGGGGCACTTCGCCTCGAGCCTCTTCCGGAGCAGGATGAGGCGCGTCTCGAGGTTGTCCTTCACCGCCGGCAGGCCGAGCGAAGGGTCGAGGCGGAGCTCCCGGTTCGTGAACTCCCGCCGCCCCTCGTCGCGGTGCGCCCGGAGCAGCTTCCAGAGGATCTTCCCCGGGACGTTCCGGATCAGGTACTCGCCGTCGACGAAGACGCAGTCGTCGGCGGGGTAGTAGACGAACGTCCGGCGCGGGGCCGCCGCGGCCACGCCGCCCGGGGCTCCCGCGACCGCCGGCCCCTCCTCCTCGGCGAGCCCCGAGAGGCGGTCGATGCCGATGGCGATCTGGTTCGCGAGGACGACGAGGAACTCCTCGTGCCACTCCTGGAAGGCGAGCGGATCGCGGCTCTCGAGGGCGAGGACCCCGATGAGCCGGTCCGCCACCAGGAGCGGCAGCGCGAGCTGGCTCTCGGCGTCGGGGAGGCCGGGCAGGGGGATCTCGCGGCGGAGGTCCGCCCCGCCGCCCGAGGCCTCGACGGTCGCGCGGACCGCGCGCGAGTAACGGAGCAGGGACTCCATTCCCGAAAGGCGGAGCGGGGCGCCCGTCGCCGCGACGGTCCCGATGAGACCCTGCGCGATCGAGACCTCGGCCCCCACGCCGCTCGCTCCGTAGCCGTGGCTCGAGATCGTCACCAGCGTCCGCCCGCTCTCGTCGAGCAGGAGAATCATCGAGTGGCGGAAGCCGAAGACCTCGTCGAGCGCCGAGAGGACGTCGTAGAGGAGCGTCTCGAGGTCGACGGCCCGGTTGACCCGGCAGGAGACGAGCGAGAGCGCCCGGATCTCCGTCATCGGCCCGTCCGTCGCCGCCTTCTCGCAGCACTCCCCCGGCGGGGCCGGCTCGAGGAACCCCGGCACGGGACGAACCCACTCCACCTCGCAGACGTCGGCCGAGAGGAGCCGGAAGATCCCCTTCATTCCCGTGTGCGAGGCGATCGCCTCGATCCGGAGCGCCATCTCGACGAAGAGCGGCGTGTCCGTCTCCGACCGCACGTAGCGGAGGCCGAGCATCCACTGCTCGAACGTGACCGGGTCGATGACCGTCGCCGTCCCGCGCGGGTTCTCCTCGAGGTTTCGGCTCGTCTTGTTGAAGAACTGGCGCGAGATCGCGACGTGACGCTCGTCGACCAGGCGGATCTGGCTCAGATAGGTGACGTTCGGCGTCCCGTCGAGGGCGCACGTCGCGAGCGTGCCGGGGATGATCCCCTGGAAGCAGCGGGAGAGCGCCGGGAGCTCGCCGATCACGGCGCGCCTCCGCCCGTCATCGGCTCGCCCGCCCGCGGACCCGGCGTCTGCTCGTAGGCCTCGGCGACGACGAAGGTCACCGCGTGGCACGGCCACTTCGCCCGCCTCCTCACGACGGCGGGCGGCAGGCCGATCGCCTCGACCTCCGCGTCGAAGCCCGCCGCGCCGCGCTCCACCGCCTCCCGCTCGTCGTCCCGGGCGGGGCGGATCGTCTCCGCCCGACCCTTCAGCTGCACGGTCCGGTGCGTGAGCGGCTGCGACAGGACGACGGCGAGGGCCCCGTTCTCGCGGAGGTTCGCGAGGCTCGTCGCGGAGGTCGCGACCGGGAGGTAGACCGTCAGCCGCTTCCCTTCCGCGTCGAGGAGCGCCGTCGCCGCCATCACCTCGTCGGGCGCGAGCGCGGCGTCGCGCGTCGCCACGTGGATCGCCACGAGCCCCTCGAGAAGGGGGCCCAGATCGTCCGGAACCTTCACGGCGGGCAGAGGTTACCGCAGGCCCCACCGCTTAGTGAATTCTTAGGAGGCGTTAGGCTCTTCTTAGGTGGCCGTCCCCGTCTCTCCGCCACACCTTGTGGGCACGTGAGCCGCCCCGTGAACGAAACCACCCGAGCCTGCCCGGACGCGACGACGAAAGTCGAGCGAACCGTGGCCAGGCCGAAACGCTGACGAACCGAATCGTTCGGTCCCTGCCCGGAAAGGAGTTCCCGATGAACCGTTCCCCGTTCGCCGCCTGCGTCGCCGCCGCCCTCGCCGTCTCGTCGGCCGCCCTCGCCGCCGACGCGCCGAAGAAGCCGCTCACCTTCGGCGCCTCGCCCCAGCTCTCCCGCGGCCAGTACCTCGTCGGCATCATGGGGTGCGACGACTGCCACACGCCGATGAAGATGGGCGAGCGCGGCCCCGAGCCCGACATGTCGCGCCGGCTCTCGGGACACCCGCAGGAGCTGAAGGTCCCGAAGGGCCCCGCCCCGGACATGAAGGGCTGGGTCTGGGCCGGCAACGGGACGAACACCGCCTTCGCGGGCCCCTGGGGCGTCAGCTACTCCGTCAACCTCACTTCCGACCCGACGGGAATCGGCTCGTGGACCGAGGCGAACTTCGTGAAGGCGCTCAAGGAAGGGAAGCACCTCGGCGTCGGCCGCCCCATCAACCCGCCGATGCCCTGGCCCGCCTACCGCAGCGCGACCGAGGACGATCTCAAGGCGATCTACGCCTACCTGAGGACCGTCGCGCCGGTGAAGAACGTCGCGCCCGAATACCAGCCGCCGATGGTGGCGAGGAAGTAGGGCAGCCGGAGGTCCGGCGCGGCGGGAACGCCGCGCCGGACCGTTTCGCCTCGACGCGCCCGGTCCGCTCTGCCAAGATCCCGCGCCAAACGCACGGACGCCCCGGGCCGGGGCGGGAGGGGCCGGCGGAATGCGTCGACGGGAGCGGAACCTGAAAGGAGTGGTCGGGGCGGGCGGATTTGAACCGCCGACCTGTTGCTCCCAAAGCAACTGCGCTACCACTGCGCTACGCCCCGGCGCGCCGGATTCTCGGCCGACGACGGGGGGATGTCCACCCGTGACGCCCTGCGACCCCGGAGCCGCGGCTTGAAACGGACGGCCCTCCTCCTCCACGGCCTCGGCGGCTCGACGGAAGACTGGAAGGACGTCGCCGCCGCGCTGCCGAAGGGCCTCTCCCCGCTCGCCCTCGACTTCCCCGGCTTCGGGAAGGCGTTCCGTCCGCACGACAGCTACGACCCCGGCTCGCTCGCACGATGGGTCCTCGGCGAGCTGGACGACCGCGACGTCGAGACCGCGGTCGTCGCGGGGCACTCGCTCGGCGGCCGCGTCGCGGGAGAGCTCGCCGTCCTCGCGCCGAAGCGGGTCCTCGCCCTCGCGCTCGTCTCGCCGCTCGGCGCGGTGTCGTACGGCTTCACCGACACGCTGAAGTGGAAGGCGATGTCGCGCGCCTCGCTCGTCGGCGCCGCCCCCGAGTCGTCCCTGAAGAACGCGCTCGGCTACGGCTTCTCCGTCGACGGCCCGGGGAAGAAGGGGTTCGTCGCTCGCGGCATCGCGGCGCGGACCGGTCCGCACGCCTCCGCCGCGCTCCGGGCGCTCGAGCGCTCCGTCGACGGCCTCCTTTCGGCCCCGCCTCTTTCGAAGCGGCTCGCCGGCACGAAGTTCCCGCTCCTCCTCGTGACCGGCGCGGAGGACCCCCTCGCCCCACCGAGGGACGTCGAGACGATCCGCTCGGCACGCCCCGACGCCGAGTACGCCAGGCTCCCGAGCGTCGGGCACTACGCCCCGCTCGAGGTGCCGAAGGACGTCGCGAAGAGGATCGCCGAGCTCGCGAAGAAGGCCTGAGGCCTCCCCTCAGGCCGGCGGGAGCCAGTCCTCCGGGACCCTCCCCTGGAGCACCCTTCGCTGCGCCCGGAAGAGGCGGCGGAGCCCCTTCTTCCCTGCGGTGAGCATCTCCCGGAGGCGCCGGTCGTCGAACGGCTCCCGCTCGGCCGTCCCCTGCACCTCCACGTAGCGGCCGGTGGAGGTGCCGACGACGTTCAGGTCGACGTGGGCCGTGGAGTCCTCGGCGTAGTCGAGGTCGAGCGTGACGGTACCTTCGGGACGCTCGCGGTCGGGCATGACGCCGACGGAGATCGCCGCGACGGCCTCGCGGAAGGGGCGCCTCTTCAGGCCGCCTCTCTTCCGGAGCGTCTCGAGGGCGAGCGCGAGCGCGACCCAGGCGCCCGTCACCGAGGCGCAGCGGGTCCCCGCGTCGGCGACGAGGACGTCGCAATCGAGCGTGACGGTCCACTCCGGGAACGCGGTCCGGTCGGCGACGCCGCGCAGGGCGCGGCCTATGAGGCGCTGGATCTCGAGCGTGCGCCCGGCCTGCTTCCCCCTGGCCGCCTCGCGCGGCGAGCGCTCCAGGGTCGCCCGCGGGAGCATCCCGTACTCGGCGGTGACCCACCCCTCGCCCGCGTCGCGGAGGAACGGGGGGACCTTCTGCTCGAGGGTCGCCGCGATCAGGACCCTCGTCTTTCCCTGGGTGACGAGGCACGAGCCCTCGGCGTGCGGCACGGCGTCGCACTCGAGGGAGACGGGGCGGAGCTGGAGCGGGGAGCGTCCGTCGGGGCGAGGCATCGACGCGGAGCTTACGGCAGGTCGACGAGCTCGAGCACGGCCGCCTCCCGCCCGAGGAATCGCCCCGCCACGCGGCGAAGGCGATCGGACGAGTCGGTCACGAGGAGGTGCGTCTCCCCTGCCTCCCCGTCGCGACGGGCGTTCGGGCCGAGGAGCGCCTCGACCTCGGCCGCCGTGGAGGCGGCCGAGTCGACGAGGAGCGTCCCCCCGGGGAGCGCCGCGGCGATCGTGGCGGAGAGGAGCGGGTAGTGCGTGCAGCCGAGGACGACGACCTTCGCCCCCGCCTCGACGACGGGCGCGAGGTAGAGCCGCGCCGCGGCGCGCGCGACCTCGTTCTCCGTCCACCCTTCTTCGGCGAGCGGGACGAAGAGGGGGCAGGCGACGTTCATCACGGTGCGGAAGGGGTCGAGCGAGCGAATCGCGCGGCCGTAGGCGTCGGACGCGACCGTGGCCTCCGTCGCGAGGACGGCGATCGGCGCCTCGGCGGCGGGCCCGGTGAGACCGCGGGCCCGTGCCAGCGCGGCCCGGGCGCCCGGCCCGACGACGCCCACGACGGGAACGTCGCCGGCCTCCTCGACGATGGCGTCGAGGGCGAGGGCCGAGGCCGTGTTGCACGCCACGACGAGCGCCTTGACGCCGCGCGAGAGGAGGAGCGAGACGGCGCGGCGGGCGTATCGGCGGACGGTCTCGGGCGACTTCGTGCCGTACGGGAGGCGCGCGGTGTCGCCGAGGTAGAGGAGGTCCTCCGCCGGGAGGCGGCGGGCGACGGCGTCGAGGACGGTCAGGCCGCCGACGCCCGAGTCGAAGAGGCCGATGGGACGTTCGTCCGTCATGTCAGCAGGGTGCCCTTGGAGGGACGCGGGGTGGGGCGGGGCGTGGCCCGCGGTGACGGGGAGACCGCCGGGGAGGGCTTCGGGGCCGGCGAGGCGGAGGCCTCGGCGACGGGTTCCGGCGACGGCGGCGGCGTCGGCATGGGGGCGACGAGCGGGGCTTCGTCGGCCGCGCGCGAGAGGTCGGGGAGGAGCGGGTGCGTCAGGTCGACGTGCCCCGCGAGCGTCTCCGCCGGCTCGCCCCCGACGAGGAGGATCACGTGGGTGACGGCCGGGAGGTTCTTCGTGACGGTCAGGACGAGCGACTGCGCCGCCCCGACCTCCTCGGAAGCGCCCGTCTCCCAGCGCTTCGGCGGCTCGGTGGCGACCGGGACGGGCGTCGACGTCGGGGTCGGCGTCCCCTTCTTCGCCTTCCCCCCGGCCGGCGTCGGCTCCGGCGACGGCTCCTCGGTCGGGACGGGCGTCGGCGGGGCGGGCGGCGCGAGGTCGAGGACGGCGAGGCCGTTCGCGAGGCGGAACGCGGCGCGGAGCGTCCAGCCCTGGGGGAACGGGGCGAGGAGCGCGGGGTGGCGCGGCCCGGCGAGGACCGCCGCGCCGAGGCTCCGGAGGAACGCGACGTCGTCGACCGCCGCCGGCACCTCCCGCGCCTCAGGGTGGAACAGGCCGTCCTCGGCCGACTCGAACCAGATCGAGACGAGGCGGGCAGGGATCGGCGTCGGCGGAGGGGGAATCGTGCGCGTCGGCGTCGGCCTCGCCGCGGCCTGCTTCTTCTGCCTCGACTCGTGGACGCGCCTCCCGGCGAGGAGCCCCACGAGGAGGAGAACCAGGAGGGCGAGGAGCGCGAAGGCGAAGCGGCGCGGCATCGGAGGGGAATCAGCGGCGCCCGTTCGGCGGCGCGAACGGCACCGGCGCCACGCCGTCGGCCGCGGCCCGGAAGAAGTTGTCGAGCGACCCGGCGAGCGTCTCGGCGACCGACTTCCGGTACTCCTCGGAGGCGATGAGCTTCTCCTCCTCGGCGTTCGAGATGAAGGCCACTTCGACGAGGACCGCCGGGGCGTTGACACCGATCAGGACGCGGAAGGGAGCCTGCTTGACGCCGCGCGTCGTGATGCCGAGGAGGCGGTTGAAGTCGCCCTGGATGATCTCGGCGAGCCGGCTGGAGGCGGTGAGGTGCTGGTTCTGGGCCAGGTCCCAGAGGATCAGGTCGAGGTCGCGCAGCGCGGCGTTCGTCTCGGTCGAGGGCGTCGCCGTCGGTTCGGCCTTGTTCTCCGTGTCGGCGAGCGCGGCCGCCGCACGGTCGGAGGCGTCGAGAGAGAGGTAGTAGACCTCGGTCCCGTGCGCCGAGGCGGCGCGCGAGGCGTTCATGTGGAGCGAGAGGAAGACGTCGGCCTTCGCGGCGTTCCCGACCGCCGTCCTGTCCTGGAAACCGACGGAGGCATCGCTGTCGCGCGTCAGGACGACGCGATATCCCCGCGCCGTCAGGACCTCGCGGACCGTCCGCGCGAGCGAGAGGACGACGTCCTTCTCGAGGAGCCCGCCCGGCCCCTTCGCCCCCTCCTCCGTCCCGCCGTGTCCCGGGTCGATCACCACGACCCTCGGCTCCGGGCGCGGGACGGCCGTCGGGACGACGAGGGCCCCCGGCACGGGGCTCGCGGCCGGGGGGGCGGCGGCAGCGACGGGGG
>CAZNSS010000181.1:0-7427 GCA_964575465.1 uncultured Holophagales bacterium
GACGACCGGTCGATCCGGCCGAGCGGCTACAGCTGGCTCTACGCGACGCGCGACGCCGCCGGGACGGAGACGCTCGGCGGAATCCCGTATCTTTTCCCCATGGCGACGCGCAACGTGACGGCCGTCCTCGACCTGGGGTTCTGACGTGAGCATGAGCCCGTACGAGATCGCCGGTTTCGTCTCCGGCGTCATCGCCGTCTGGCTGACGGCCAAGGAGAGCCCCTGGTGCTGGCCGACGGGCCTCGTCAACGTCTCGCTCTACATCCTCATCTGCGGGCAGGCGAAGCTCTACGCCGACATGGGGCTGCAGGTCGTCTACGTCGTCGTCTGCCTCTACGGGTGGTGGGAGTGGCTCCACGGCGGCGTAGGGGGCGGGCGCCTCGAGGTCTCCCGCGCGCCGCGGCGGATGCTCGCGGGGCTGATCGTCGCCGGCGCCGTCTTCGCGGCGCTCCTCGGGCTCGCGTTCCGGCGCTGGACCGACGCCTCGTTCCCGTTCCTGGATTCCACGCTCGCCGCCTACAGCCTCGTCGCGCAGTGGCTCCAGTCGACGAAACGGATCGAGACCTGGTGGTTCTGGATCGCCGTCGACGTCGTCTACATCGGCGTCTACTCCGTGAAGGGGCTCTGGCTGACCTCGCTCCTCTACGCCATCTTCCTCGTCCTCTGCCTCGTCGGCCTGCGGGAGTGGAAGGGCTCTCTGGCGGCGACCGAGGAGGTCTCCCCGCTCCCGGAGCCCGCGTGAGGCCGCTGCGGGCCGTCGTCATCGGCTCGGAGTGCACGGGGAAGACGACCCTCGCCCGGGCGCTGGCGGCGCGCTTCGAAGCTCCCTGGGTGCCGGAGTTCTGCCGCGCGTACCAGGACGCGAAGGGGACGCTCCTCGACGCCGCCGACGTCGAGCCGATCGCGCGGGGGCAGGTGGGCGATGCCGACGCGGCGGAGGGGGACGCGACGGAGCTGCTCCTTTTCGACACGGACCTCGTCTCGACCGCCGTCTACGCTCGGCACTACTACGGCGCCTGTCCCGCATGGATCGAGGCGGCCTGCCTCTCACGTCGCGCCGACCTCTACCTCCTCTGCGCCCCCGACGTACCGTGGCAGGCCGACGGTCAGCGCGACCGCAGGGACCGTCGGGAGGAGATGCACCGGCTCTTCTCCGAGGCGCTCGCCGCCCTCGGCGCCCGGGTGGAGCTCGTCCGAGGCGTCGGCCGGGCCCGCGAGGAGGTGGCTGCAGAATGGGTAGGCCGGGCCCTGTCCGAACGGCGCCGGCGCGTCAGCGAGGTGAAGGAATGAGCCCGTCCGACCGCGGGAAGTCGTCCGTTCGATCGTTCGTCGCCGTCGTGGCCCTGGCTGCGCTCGGCGCTTCACCGGCCCCCACGGCGCCCGCGCCGGCGCCCCGGCCCGCCGTCCCTCTCGCGCGCTGGAACGAGAGCCCCGCAAGGCGGGTCGTCGCACGATTCTTCGGCAGCCTGTCGGCCGCCGGGACCGGGGACCCCTCCTCGCCGGAGGAGGTCCGCGTCGCCCTCTTCGCGACGGAGGGCGTCCTGTGGGAACGGGGGAGCGTTCCCCTCGAGACCGCGTGGGCCCTCGAGAGGATCCGCTCCCTCGCTCCGACGAGGCCCGAGTGGGCCTCCACCCCGCCGTTCGCGGCCGTCCTCGGCGGCGACCCGGGCGCCGTCTCCCGCCTCTCCCCTCCCGACCTCGCTCGCCTCACCGCGGCTGCCGTCGCCGACCTCGACGCGGAGGGGATCCGTCGGGAGGTCCTCGCGTGGGTCCGGTCGGGTCACCCGGTGCGGCCCGGCCCGGCGGAACTCGGACGCCCCCCGATGCGGGAGCTCCTCGAGCTCCTCCGAACGTGGGGGTTCCGCAACTACGTCGTCTCCGACGGCCCGGCCGAGGTCACGCGCGCCCTCGTCGAGGCGCTCTACGACCTTCCGCCGTACCGGGTCGCCGCGCCGGCCTCGCGTCTCGAGGTGAGAGACCTCGCCGAGGTCCCCCGCCTCGCCGTCGCCGGGGAGCCGGCTCCTGCCGCGTCGCAGGAGACGCGCCTTCTCGCGGTCGCGCGCCAGCTCGGCATGAAGCCCATGGTCGTCGCCGCGGAGCTGGAGAACGACGCCCTCCTTTTCCGCTGGGCCGCTGGCCGCCCGGGGCCGTTTCTCGCGCTCGTCTTCCCCAGGGTGGGAGGGCCCCCGGCCGTCTCGCCGCTCCCGCCAGGGTCCCGCGGCCTCTGGACGACCGTCTTCCCGGCGAGGACCTGGAAGGACCAGGCCCCTCGACCGGCCCCGTAGCGCGGTTAGACTTCCCCCGAGCGACCGACCGCAACGGGAGAGAGACGCATGGAATGGGTGCTCGAGCCGCAGGGGTGGATCGCGTTCCTGACGCTTGCCGCCCTCGAGCTCGTCCTCGGGATCGACAACATCGTCTTCATCTCGATCCTGGTCGGGAAGCTCCCGAGGGAGCGGCAGCAGCAGGCCTACCGGCTCGGCCTCGGCCTCGCGCTGGTCAGCCGCGTCCTTCTCCTCCTCTCGATCTCCTGGGTCATGGGGCTCACGCGGCCGCTCTTCACCGTCCTCGCGAAGGTCATCTCCGGTCGCGACGTCGTCCTGATCGCCGGCGGTCTCTTCCTCGTCGCCAAGAGCACGCACGAGATCCACGACAAGCTGGAGGGGACGGAGGGCGAGCGCTCGGCGAAGGCCCTCGGCTCCTACGTCGGCGTCCTCCTTCAGATCATGGCGCTCGACGTCATCTTCTCCCTCGACTCGGTCATCACGGCCGTCGGCATGGTCAACAAGGTCGGACTCATGGTCTCGGCGATCGTCGTCTCGATCGTCGTGATGATGTTCTTCGCGAGGGCCATCGGGGACTTCGTCCACGATCACCCGACGGTGAAGATGCTCGCCCTCGCCTTCCTCCTGATGATCGGCGTCATGCTGATCGCCGACGGCCTCGGCCACCACATCCCGAAGGGCTACATCTACTTCTCGATGGCCTTCTCGCTCTTCGTGGAGATGCTGAACCTGAGGGCGAGGAAGGGCACGCCCCCCGTCGAGCTCCGCTCGGCGTACGTCGGAGAGAAGAGGGCCTGAGAGCCGGGCCCGGGGACGAGATCAAGCCGCGCAAACGCCGAAGGACCACCGTCGAGGTCTCCGGACGTCACCGAGAGGAGTCGAAATGAGCAAGAACGCGAAATTCTCGAGGGCCTTCCGTGTCGAGAGCGGGAAGAAGTTCCGCCTGAAGGACGTCGACCCCGGCGACACCGCCGGGCTGAAGCTCGAGAAGGACCACGCGGCCGAGCTGCTCGATCAGGGAGTCGAGACTCTCTCCGCGCTCCAGGACAAGCTCTACGCGCAGGACAAGCGGGCCCTTCTCCTCGTCTTCCAGGCGATGGACGCCGCCGGCAAGGACGGGACGATCAAGCACGTCCTGTCGGGCGTGAACCCTCAGGGGTGCCAGGTCTACTCGTTCAAGGCCCCGTCGGCCGAGGAGCTCGACCACGACTTCCTCTGGAGGACGACGAAGTGCCTCCCGGAGCGGGGACGGATCGGCATCTTCAACCGCTCCTACTACGAGGAAGTCCTCGTCGTGAAGGTCCACCCGCAGATCCTCGCCGGGCAGAAGCTCCCTCCCGACGCCGTCACGAAGAGGATCTGGCAGGAGCGCTACGAGGACATCTCCTCGTACGAGCGCTACCTCGCGCGAAACGGCGTCGCCGTCGTGAAGTTCTTCCTCCACGTCTCCCGCAGGGAGCAGAAGAAGCGCTTCCTCGAGAGGCTCGAGAAGGCCGACAAGAACTGGAAGTTCTCCCTCGCCGACGCCGAGGAGCGGAAGCACTGGGACGCCTACATGGGGGCCTACGAGGATGCGATCCGGGCGACGGCGACGCCGTTCGCGCCCTGGTACGTCGTTCCGGCCGACAACAAGTGGTTCACCCGGCTCGTCGTCGCCTCGGCGGTCATCGACGCGCTCGAGCAGATGGACCTCGCGTACCCGGAGGTCGACGAGGCGAAGAAGGCCGAGCTCGCGAAGGCGCGGGCCGCTCTGGAGGGCGAGAAGGCCTGACGCGCCGCCGCGTCAGGCGTGGAGCTCGACGACGTCGCGGTCGACGAGGACGTGCTGCCGGTCGACCTGCTGCCCGTCGAATTTCGCGTGCCCCCAGATCCGGGCGAAGCGGAGCGCCGCGGCGACGTCCTTGTGGACCCGCTCGGCGAGGTCGTGGACCGTCGCCCCTTCGGGAAGGACGAACGGCGAAGCGAGGTCGGGCTTCTTCCCCGGCTCCTTCGCGTAGACCCGCACGCGCTTCAGCTCCCTGTAGAGGAGCGCGGGGAGGGCGTCGAGCCCCTCGCCCGTGAGCGCCGAGACCGGGTGGTACGGAAGGTCGCGGCCGATCGCGTCGCGCGCGATCTCGGCGAACGTCCCGTCGTCGAGGTCGCACTTGTTCCCGAGCGCGATCACGGGCCGCACGGCGAGGAACGGCGGGGCGTCGGCCCGGAGCGGCCTCACCTTCGGCCAGACGCGGGCGTGCTCGAGGAGCTCGAGGAGGAGCCGGGCCGACTCCTCGCCGTCGTCGGCCGCCACGTCGAGGACGAGGAGGACCCCGTCCGCGTTGTGAGCGAGGTTCGTCATGTACGGCTCGGTGTGCCCCGCGGCCACGGCGGGGGTGTCGACGAGCTGAACCTGGACGTCCTCGAACGGCATCATCCCGGGGAGCGGCACCCGGGTCGTGAACGGGTACTCCCCGACCTCGGGGTGCGCGTGGGTGAGGGCGGCGAGGAGGGACGACTTGCCCGCGTTCGGCTCGCCGAGGAGGACCCACTGCCCCGCCCCCTCCCGCTTCACGTACCCGGGGTCGGCGCGCCGCCCGCCGTGCGCGGCGTGCTCGACCTCGGTCTCGAGCTTGGCGAGCCGCTTCTTGAGGTCGGCGAAGAGCTTCTCGGTCCCCTTGTGCTTCGGGAGGAGCGCGATCATCTCGCGCAGGGCCCCGAGCTTCTCCTCGTGCGAGGCGGCGGCCTTGAACCGCTCCTCCGCGTCGTGGTACTGCGGCGTCAGGTTCGCCGTCACGGCGGGAATTATCCGCCGACCGGTGCCGCCTGCGAAGGCCGGCGGCGCCCGCCGGCCCGGTAGACTCGGCCGGATGACCGGGCTCCTCGTCATCCTCGCCCTGATCGCTGCGAACGCCCTCTTCTCGGGGGCGGAGATCGCCGTCCTCACCGTCCGGAAGACACGCCTGGCCGAGCTCGTGGACGAGGAGCGGGCGGGCGCGGCGAGCCTCGCGGCCCTTCGGGCCGACCCGGAGAGGTTCCTCGCCACGGTCCAGATCGGCATCACCGTCGTCGGCGCCGCCGCCGCCGCGTTCGGCGGCGCGACGCTCGCGGCCCCGCTCGGCGCGGCCCTCGCGGCATTCGGCGTGCCGGCGAAGCTCGCGGACGACGTGGCCCTCGGCCTCGTCGTCGTCGCGGTGTCGTTCCTCTCGATCGTCCTCGGGGAGCTCGTCCCGAAGTCGCTCGCGATGCGCTACGCCGAGAGGTACGCCCTCTTCATCGCGCGCCCCCTCTCCCTCCTCGCGAGGCTCGCGCACCCCGCCGTCCGCTTCCTGACGGCCTGCTCGAACGTCATCCTCCGGTTCTTCGGCGACCGGACCTCGTTCTCCGAGTCGCGTCTCTCTCGCGAGGAGCTGCAGACGCTCGTCGAGGAGACCGCCTCGGCGGGCGGGCTCGACCCGAAGGCCGGCGAGATCGCCGCGCGGGCGCTCGACTTCCAGGGGCTGAGGGTGGACGCGGTGATGACGCCGCGCCCCGCCGTCGTCTCGCTCGACGCGACGGCATCCGCCGACCGGATCCGGAGCGTCCTGGAATCGTGCCGGTTCGGGCGCCTCCCCGTCCACGACGGGAACCTCGACGGCGTGAGGGGGTACGTCCTCGCCCGCGAGGCCCTCCTGAAGCTCCTCGAGGGGGCGGCGGCGCCCCTCGAGGGCATCGTCCGCGAGGCCCCCTTCTTCCCCGAGTCGGCCGAGGCCGTGGCCGTCCTGAAGGAGCTCCAGCAGAAGCACGTCCCCGTCGGGTTCGTCGTCGACGAGCAGGGGGGCTTCACCGGGCTCGTGGCGCTCGAGGACCTCGTCGAGGAGCTCGTCGGCGAGATCTTCCACGAGAGGGAAGCGAAGGCCGAGCCGGTGAGGGCCGAGGCGGACGGCAGCTTCCTCGTGGACGGCCGGACCGGAGTGCGCGACGTGAACCGCTCTCTCGACCTCGAGCTGCCGGAGGACCCGGCCTACTCCACGGTCGCCGGGCTCGTCCTCCACCGGCTCGGACGGATTCCCGCCGCCGGGGAGACCTTCTCCGAGGAGGAGGCGGCGGTCTCGCTCGAGGTCGTCGAGAGCACTTCGCGGCGCGTCGCGAAGGTCCGGCTCCGGCGCCTCTCCTGAGGCGCTATCCTCGCGCGGAATGACCGACCTGCTCGAGGCCTTCCTCGCCGCCGCCTCGCCCGAGGAGCGCGTCGAGGCTCTCGCCAGCCTCGTCCACGAGTCGAGAGAGGGCGCCGGCCCGGAGTCCCGATCCCGCATCGGCTCGATCCTCGACGCTGCCGACGCGACGCCCGAGCGGCGCGACGCCTTCCTCGGCTCGCTTTCGGCCCTCCTCTCGGAGACGGACGGGACCTCCCTCTTCGGCGACGTCGGGATCCCGAGCGTGCGCGGCTTCTTCGCGGAGCTCGGCGACCGGGTCTCGGCCCGCCTCATCCCCTCTCCTCGGGACGCCCGCGACCTCTCGGCCCTCGCCCGGCAGCTCTTTCGCACGGACCGGGACGTCGCGTTCTTCGCCGACCTCCCCCTCTCCGAGGTCCACCGGCTCCTCCGCTTCGTCGAGGGCGGCCTCTCGCCGGAGGCGCGGGCGGCCCTCACGAGGGGCTTCGTCGACGGGTTCCGTCTCCTCCTCAGCCGCATCCAGTCGCACGGGCTCTCGACCGACCTGAGGAGCCGGGCCACGGCCGGCCCCGTCGGCGCCTCGCCATTCCACAGGATCCTCCTCTCCGGGGACGCGCTCGTCGAAGCCTGGCTCGCCGGACGCGAGACCGGCGCCGCCCTTCAGGCCTTCGGCAGGGATTCGGGCGACTGCCGGAAGGAATGCCGTGCCATCCAGCGGCACCTCGAGGAATGCGGCGTCAGCGTCCACGTCGTCTTCGGTCTCGAGGTCATCGACCGGTGCCTGACGCGCACGGCGCTCATGGCCGAGGTGATGACGACGGCCGACGGTCCCGACCGGTCGCGGGCGGTCCACCGCCTCCTTTCCAGGCTCGTCCTCCTCGGCCAGCAGGACCGGAGCATCCGGCACCTCATCCGCTGGAACCTCCACCTCCTCGACCGGAAGATCGTCGACCGCTCCGGGCAGACGGGCGAGCACTACGTCGCCGCGAACCCGTCGGAGTACCGCCACATCTGG
>CAZNSS010000182.1:0-7422 GCA_964575465.1 uncultured Holophagales bacterium
GCTGCGACTCCGGGAGCGGGTAGGTGCCGAGGTACTCGATCGGGTTCTGCGTCGCGAGGACGAGGAAGGGCTCGGGGAGCTTCCGCGTCTCGCCGTCCACCGTCACGCCCCGCTCGTTCATCGCCTCCAGGAGCGCGGCCTGCGCCTTCGGCGTCGCCCGGTTGATCTCGTCGGCGACGAGGATCGGCGTGAAGATCGGACCGGGGTGGAACTCGAACGCCTGGGACTGCTGGTTGAAGATCGTCAGCCCGAGGATGTCGGACGGCAGGGTGTCGGGCGTGAACTGGAGCCGATGGACCCCGAGGCCGAGCGCCTTGCCGAGCGCCATCGCGAGCGTGGTCTTCCCCACTCCCGGCACGTCCTCGATGAGGAGGTGCCCGCGGGAGAGGAGGCAGACGACCGCGTGCTCCACGGCGACGGCGGGCCCGCGGTAGACCGTCCGGACCGTCGAGACCAGGCGGGAGACCGCCGAGAGGGCGACCTCCGGTACCGTCGCGCTCACCTCCGCGCCTCCGCGAGGCTCTTCTCGACGCTCGCGCGGAGGGAATCCGAGGCGCCGCGCCTCATCACGAGTAGGCCGTCCGGCGAGTCGACGACGACGACGCCCGACAGGCCGACGAGTCGGACCGGCCTCTCGCCCGCGAGGACGAGGTTCCCGGAGCCCCCCTCCTCGAGGGCCGGCCCGGAGAGGACGGAACGGTCGTCCGCCCCGCCGCGGAACTCGAAGACCGCCTCCCAGGAGCCGAGGTCGCTCCACCCGCAAGCCGAGGGGACGGTCCGGACCGCGGCGGCCTTCTCCATCACCGCGTAGTCGATCGAGACCGACCGGCAGGCGCGGAAGGCCGCGTCGAAGGCGGAGGACTCGCCGGCCCTCCGGGCCGCGTGGGCCGCCCGCATCGACGCGAGGACCTCGGGGCAGAGCCGCTCCATCTCGGCGAAGAGGAGCCGTACGGAGAACGCGAAGATGCCGGCGTTCCAGAAGTGGTTTCCGGAGACCGCGTAGCGCTCCGCGTCGGCGAGCGGAGGCTTCTCGACGAAGCGGACGACCTCGCGGACCCCGCGCGAGGCCTCGCGGCCCGCTTCGAGGTAGCCGAAGCCGGTCTCGGGACGGGACGGGGGGATGCCGAGCGTGAGGAACGCGTCGCCGGCCCGGGCGCTCGCAACCGCGAGCGAGAGCGCCCGCCGGAACTCTTCCGGGTCGCGGACGGCCTGGTCGGACGGGAGGACGACGAGGACCGCGCCGGGGTCCTCGTCCGCGACGGCGAGTGCCGCGAGGGCGATCGCCGGGGCGGTGTTCCTCCGCTCCGGCTCGAGGACGAGCCGCCGCGCCGCGAGGCCCGGGAACTCCCGGGCGAGGTGCGGCGCGTGCGACGCTCGGGCCGAGAAGAGGACGTTCTCGCCTCCGGCGACCTGCGCCGCCCGCTCGTACGTCTCGCGGAGGAGCGAGGCACCGCCCGCGAGGGGAAGGAAGGGCTTCGGCCGCTCGTCGGTCGAGAGAGGCCAGAGGCGGGTGCCGCTCCCGCCGGCGAGGATCAGGGCGAAGACCGTCATCGGTGGGATTCTACGGAGCGGCCGCCGCTCCGGTTGGTGACGAACCGCGCGAGATCCTCCACTTCCGGGACGAGCTCGACGCCGAACGCCTCCCGCACCGCCTCGCGCATGCTCGCCATCAGGGCCCTCACGTCCGCCGCCGAGGCCCCTCCCGCGTTCACGACGACGTTCGCGTGGCGCCCGGAAACCTCTGCCCCGCCGACGCGGGCTCCCTTCAGCCCGCACGCCTCGAGAAGCCGCCCCGCGTGGTCTCCCGGCGGGTTCCTGAAGACCGAGCCGGCGTTCGGCTCGACCGGCAGCGCCTTCTTTCGTTTCTCCCTCGTCTCGGCGAGGCGGGCGTCGATCTCCTCGCGCGGCGCGGGCCGCAGGCGGAGCGTCGCCCCGGCGACGACGTCGTCCCCGTCGCAGAGCGCCGACCAGCGGTACCCGTGCTGGATCTCCGAGGCGGTCGCGACGCGGGCCTCGCCCCCCCTCGATACGAGGGCCACCTCCTCGAGGAGGTCGAAGATCTCGGTCCCGTAGGCCCCGGCGTTGATCCGGACCGCGCCCCCGACCGACGACGGGATGCCCGAGAGCCCCTCGGTCCCCGAGAGGCCGGCATTCCGCGCCGTCACCGCGAGCGCCATCAGGGAGGCGCCGCCCCCCGCCCTCACGAGCGTCCCCTCGACCGAGACCGTCACGAGGTCGCCCGCGAGGACGAAGACGACGGCCTCGAGCCCCTCGTCGGGGACGAGGACGTTCGACCCCTTTCCCAGCGGGATCGCCGGAAGCCGCTCGGCCCGGGCCCAGCGGAGGAGCGCGGCGAGGGCGGGCACGTCCTCCACCTCGGCGAAGAAACGGGCCGGGCCCCCGATGCGCCAGGTCGTCCTCGGGGCGAGCGGCTCGTCCGGCCGGAGCCGCAGGCGCAGCCCGGTGAGGGGGGAGGTGTCGATCACGCGAGGAGGAACGCGGCGGCGGCCGCCAGCATTCCGGCGATCGCTCCCGCGAGGAGGTCGTCGGCCATGACGCCCCAGCCCCCGGGGAGCGACTGGAGCCGGTCGATCCAGCCGGGCTTGGCGATGTCGAGGACGCGGAAAAGGGCGAACGCGAGGAGGACGAAGGCCCACCGCGCGAGGGGCGCGGCGGCCGCAGGGAGGACGGAGTGGAGGAGGGCGAGCGCGATCGACTGGCCCGCGATCTCGTCGACGACGACCTCGGACGGGTCCTCGACGCCGCGAAGGGCCGCGATTCGGCCCGAGGCGGGGACTCCCAGGAGCGTCGAGGCGGCCGCCAGGGCGACGAGCCCCGGGAGACCGGCCGCCCCGAGGAGAGCCTCGCCGAGGGCGACCGCGAGGAGACTTCCCCAGGTCCCGGGGGCCTTCGGGAGGAGGCCGGAGCCGAGCCCGGTCGCCAGGAGGGCCGCCGCGGGCGCCCGCCGGAAGACCTCCCCCCACGGAACCTCTTGCGCCGCGGGGCGCGCCGCGCTAGCGTCTGCCACGTCTCCCCTTCGTGTACGGGCGGCCGCGGCGCTCGATAGGACATCAACTGTCCGCGCGCCCGCCACCCGCTTCCTATAATCCGCCGTCTTCACGCAGAAAGCGAGGACCCGCATGCCCCCCATCGAGAAGGAAAAGCTCAAGGCCCTGGAGCAGGCGCTCCAGCAGATCGACCGCCAGTTCGGCAAGGGCGCCCTCGTCCGCCTCGGCGACAAGCCGCAGGAGGCGATCCAGGCGATCTCGACCGGCTCCATCAACCTCGACGCCGCCCTCGGCATCGGAGGAATCCCCCGCGGCCGCGTCACCGAGATCTACGGCCCCGAGTCGTCGGGCAAGACGACCCTGACGCTCCACGTCATCGCCGAGGCCCAGAAGCGCGGCGGGCTCGCCGCCTTCATCGACGCCGAGCACGCCCTCGACGCCGAGTACGCCAGGAAGCTCGGCGTCGACATCGACAACCTGATGGTCTCCCAGCCCGACTCCGGCGAGCAGGCGCTCGAGATCGCCGAGGCGCTCGTCCGCTCCGCCGCCGTCGACATCGTCGTCGTCGACTCCGTCGCGGCCCTCGTCCCGAAGGCCGAGCTTGAGGGCGAGATGGGCGACGCGATGGTCGGCCTGCAGGCGCGCCTCATGTCGCAGGCGCTCCGCAAGCTCACCGCCGTCGTCTCCAAGTCGGGCACCTGCCTCATCTTCATCAACCAGATCCGGGAAAAGATCGGCGTCATGTTCGGCAACCCCGAGACGACGACGGGCGGCCGGGCCCTGAAGTTCTACTCCTCGGTCCGCCTCGACATCCGCCGGATCAACTCGATCAAGGACGGCGACGAGGTCGTCGGGAGCCGGACGAAGGTCAAGGTCGTCAAGAACAAGGTCGCGCCGCCGTTCAAGGTCGCCGAGTTCGACATCGGCTACGGCGAGGGGATCTCGAAGACCGGCGAGCTGATCGACCTCGGCGTCGAGCACAAGGTCGTCGAGAAGAGCGGCGCCTGGTTCAGCTACGGCGACCTGCGGATCGGCCAGGGGCGCGAGAACGCCAAGGCCTTCCTCCGCGACAACCCCGACGTCATGGGCGAGATCGAGAACCGCCTCCGCGAGAAGCTCGGCCTCCCCCCGCTCGAGCCGATCGCGCCGGTGGCGCCCGCCCCGGCCGAGAAGAAGAAGTAGCTCCCCGTCTCCCGGGTTCCTTTCGCGGGGCGGGCCTTCGGGCCCGCCCCGCTTCCTGTTCCGGCCCGACCCGGGCACGTCCCGGGCGTCCCGCGACACCCCGCGAGACGGCGGTCACCAACCGGCAGGCCTCCGCGCGCGTATAACGCCCGCGATGATCTCCCTCGCCTCGCTGGCGCTCCTGTCGGCCCTCGCCGTCCCGCCGGACCGCCCCTACCTCGCTCCGTGGGTCGTCGTCCGGCCCGGTGAGGCGTTCCCGGCACCGGCCGCGCTCCCGCTCCCCGCCGCGACGAAGCTCTCCGCCAACGCTCCCGGCTTCCTCGTCGAGGTCCGCGCGGCCGAGGTCGCCGTCCCCGGTTCGACGGAGAGCGTCCGCCACCTCTTCGGGGAGAGCCGCGCGGCGGGCCGGCGGACCGGTCTCCTCGTCGAGCTCCCCGAGGTGAAGGTCCCCGAAAACGCCCGCGAGGCCGAGGCCGTCACGGCCGACTCGCTCGTCCCCGGCCTCGGGGCGCTTCTCGGCGCGGCCCAGGGGGCCGACCTCTTCGTCCTCTCCCTCCCCGACCTTTCCGGGGAGATCCGATCGCGCCGCTACCTCCTGATGAAAGCGGCCGCGATCGTCAGGTCCCGGAGCCCTTCCTCCCGAATCGCCGTCCTCTTCCACCAGCCCCCGGGAGGGGCTCTGTTTCCACCCGGGGCCAGGGAGCTCCTCTCGGAGGAAGCGGCCGCGTTCGTCGACCTCCTCGGCCTCGACCTCGACGACGCCGCGACGACGCCCGAGTCCGTCCGCGAGGCGGCCGACGGCCTGTCGTTCGCACGTCCCCTCGTCGTCACCGCCCCGAGGCTGCCCGACGCCTCGATCCTCCTCGACCTCGCGGCACGGTTCTCCGCCGTCGACGCCCCCTTCGTCGCCGCTCCGCTCGCAGACGCCTCGGGCGCCCCCCTTCTCGACCGGCTCGGCTCGCTCCTCGACGGGGACGTGAGCCGCGACGGCCGGGTCGCGTCCGCGCGGACGCCGGACGGCCGGGCGCTCTCCGTCCTCCGCCTCGCGAAGGGGACCGACCTCGGCGGCGTCGTCCTCGTCTCGGGCGCCGACACCTCGGGTACCGCGTCCCGCGGGCCGTTCGTCCTCGAGCTCGACTCCGCCTCGTACACGACCGCCGAGGTCCACGACCTCGCCACGGGGCGCTCGCGACGCTTCGACCTCCCGGCGTCCGGGACGCCCCGCCTCTCGCTCGCGACGGCGAACGGTCCGCTCGCGGTCGTCCTCCTGGCGCGCGAGAAGGCTCCCGCGGAGGCGACGCGCGCCACGACGGACGTCACGGCGACCCGTGGCCTCACCGTCGAGGAGATCCTCGCGCGGCACCAGGCCTGGCGCGCCGGGCGCGACGCCCGCTGGACGCGATTCAGCGCGACGAACCGCACGTCCTACCGCTTCCGCCTCGAGGGCTTCCCCACCCCGTTCGAGCTGACCTTCGAGGGGCCGTTCTTCTACGAACGCGGGACGGGCTTCGACTGGGCCTGGCAGACGGCCTACTTCAACGGGGTTCGCTGGAAGGGGAAGAAGTTCCCCGAGCTGCCGCTGCTGCAGCCCGAGAAGGTCTCGGAGCTCCCCCTGAACCTCACGTTCAACGAGGCCTACCGCTACGAGCTCGACGGCGAGGGCGAGGCGGGCGGCGTGCCGTGCTGGGTCGTCCGCTTCGAGCCGAGCGCGGGCTTCAGGGACAAGGCGATCTACGCCGGGAAGCTCTACCTCGCGAAGGCCGACTTCTCTCTCCGCCGCGTCGTCGCCAGGCAGCTGAACCTGACGGGCGAGGTCCAGTCGGTCGACGAGACGACCGACTTCGCCGAGGTCGCCGCGCCCGACGGCGGACCACCGCTCCTCCTCCCCGTCACGATCCGTGGGCAGTCGATCCTCCGCACCTTCTCGCGGACGACGACGCTCGAGAGGACGACGGACCTCCTCGAGGTCCGCCTCGATCCCCCCGGCTACGACGGCCGGCGGGCCGCGGCCCTCGCCGGCGACCAGGTCATGGTCCGGGACACCGACAGGGGCGTGCGCTACCTCGAGAAGCAGAAGGACGGCGAGCGGGTCGTCGTGGAGGACGAGAAGACCTCGCGCCTCTTCGGCCTCGGCGGCGTCTTCTACGACGACTCCTTCGACTATCCCCTGCCGCTCCTCGGCCTCTACTACCTCGACCTCGACGTCGCGAAGAAGAGGAAGCAGCTCCAGGGCTTCTGGGGCGGGCCGATCGTGGCCGGGTCGTACAACGACCCGAACCTCTTCGGGACGAACCTCGACCTCGGCGTCGACGCCTTCGCGAACTTCGTGCGGGGCGACGACACCCTCTGGGTCGACGGCGAGAAGGACGACGCGACGACCGTGAAGGAGCGCGCGTTCGCCGCGAACCTGAACGTCGGCTACCCCCTCTCCCGCCACCTGAAGGCGACGGCGACGCTCGGCGGCACCTGGCGCGACTACGCCGCGGGGGACGACGCCGACCCGGCGTTCGCCGTCCCGTCGGACCACTTCATCACGCGCGTCGAGGGGCGCCTCTCCTGGGACTTCGAGGGGTGGACCGCGACCGGCCGCTGGTCGTGGAACCTGCGGTCGAAGTGGGACCCGTGGGGCTTCGCGGGGAACCCCGAGTGGGACGAGGGAAAGGACCAGTTCCGCCTCTACTCGGCCTCCCTCGCGAAGACGTTCGAGCTCCCCCGCTTCCAGCGGATCGACGTGAACGCCTCGTACCTCGGCACGTCGAACGCCGACCGCTTCTCCAAGATCCAGTTCGGCTTCTACGGCGGCGCCTCGCTCCGGGGGTTCCGCTCGGGGAGCCTCCGCGCCGAGGAAGCCGTCACCGGCAAGCTCGCCTACGGCGTCGTCGTCGGGAAGCTCTTCCGCCTCCAGGCGCTCTACGACCACGCCGTCGTGAAGGACCCGGCCGCCGGCCTCGACTGGGCGAACTTCGGCGGCGCCGGGGTCTCGGGCCAGTTCTCCGGCCCCTGGTCGACGCTCGTCCAGCTCGAGGCGGGCGTCCCCGTCGTCGGGCGGAGCCGCGGCCAGACCGGATTCGTCCTCTACCTCGTCTTCCTCAGGAGCTTCTAGGCCATCGCCGAGCCCGTAGAATCCGCCCGCCGATGAGAGTCCGAACGCTCGCCCTCCTCCTCCCGCTCCTCCTCGCCGCGGGGACGGCCGCGGCGGCCGAGGCCGTCCGCTGGCCCGTACCGGCCGTCG
>CAZNSS010000183.1:0-7399 GCA_964575465.1 uncultured Holophagales bacterium
TCTCCCGCGACCACGGCGCGTGCCGCCCACGGGTCGAGAGCGCCTCCCGGCCCCGCCGGGAGGACGCCGCGCCTCTCGCGGTCGAGGTCGAGCCGGACGAAGGAGAGGGCGTCGGCGGTGGCGCGGTGGAGGACCTGGGCCGAGGCCGACCGGAAGCCCGGCACCGCGGCGAGGATCGAGTAGACACCGGGCCGCGCGTCGACGAGGCAGAAGGTCCCCTCGGCGTCGGTTTTCAGGACGCGGACGACGGAAGTCGCCGCGCCGGTGAGCCCGCGTATGACGAGGGAGACCCCGGCGAGCGGGGCACCGTCGGCGCGGAGGACGCCGGAAAGGGGTGCCGACGGGCCCTGGGCGGCCACGGACGCGCCCTGCAGCGGTCCGGCCAGCAGAGCCGCAACGAATCCGGCGACGACAGCCGGGCGGGACGGACGCACGGAGCGACTCAAGGGTTCGACTCCGGCCCCCGAAGGGGCTTCAGGGAAAATGATGGTCTCCCCCGGGGCCCGAGTCAACCGGGTTGGCGCGAATGGTGCCGCCGGGCTCAGGCCTGGGCCGGCCCCATCCCCAGGATCATCCGGATCGTGTGGCGGGCGATCGACGGGTTCTCCTTGAGGCGGCGGATCGAGTAGGCGTACCAGTCCCTGCCGTAGGGAACGTAGACGCGGAGCCGATGCCCCGCCTTGAGAATCGTCCGCCGGAGGAGGGGGTCGACCCCGAGGAGCATCTGGAACTCGTACCGGTCGGGCCCGAGTTTCAGGCGGTCGATCGTGGCGAGCGCCCGCTGGACGCACGCCTCGTCGTGAGTGGCGATGCCGGCGTAGCAGCCTGCCGAGAGGTGCTTCTCGACGATGGCCGCGTAGTTCTCGATGACGACCTGCCGGTCCTTGAAGGCCAGCTCGCGCGGCTCGACGTAGATCCCCTTGCAGATCCTCACGTTCATCTTCGCGGCGACGAGGCGGTCCAGGTCGCCGAGCGTCCGCCGCATGTAGGCCTGGACGACGACACCGACGTTCGGGAACTCCTCCTTCAGCTCGAGCGCGAGCCGGAGGGTCGACTCGGTGTACGGCGAGTCCTCCATGTCGATCCGCACGAACGTTCCCGACTCGGCCGCCTTCCGGCAGATGTCCCTGCAGTTCTCGCGGACGAGCTGCGGGTCGATCGCGAGGCCGAGCGCCGTCGGCTTGACGGAGACGTTCGCCGGCAGCCGGTTCGCGACGATCGTGTCGAGGACCCTCAGGTACTCCTCGCGCGTCGCCTCCGTCTGCTCGCGCCTCGTGACGCTCTCGCCGAGGACGTCGACGGTGGCCATCGCCCCCTCGGTCTCCAGCTCGCGCACCGTGCGGACGGCGTCCTCCAGCGTCTCGCCCGCGACGTAGCGGCGGGCGAACTTCCTGACGACGGTCTTCGGCACGAACGGAAGGGTGCCCACGACGAGGCGGTCGAAAGGTGAGCTCATGCTGTCTCCGGCGGATCGTGGTGAGGGGCCCCGGCCTCGGGGGTCCGGGCCAGGACGAGGAGGGCGACGCCGGACGCCCCGGAGGCGCGCAGCGTGCGGGCGGCCTCGAAGGCGGTGGCGCCGGTGGTCATGACGTCGTCGACGAGGAGGAGGCGGAGGCCGCGGGCCCGCGGCGAAGACGCGAAGGCTCCCCGGACGTTCCGCGGACGTTCGGCGGCCGGCACCTTCGACTGCGGAGGGGCATCCCGCACCCGCGAGAGGAGGGCGCGGAGGGGTCGTCCGAGCCGCCGGGCGACCTCTTCGGCAAGGAGGGCGCCCGGGTCGTAGCCGCGCTCGCGGTTGCGACGGGAGGTCGAGGGGACCGGCACGACCGCGTCGAGCCGGTCGTCGAGGCCGCGTTCGCGGGCGGCGGTGGCCATGAGGGCGCCGGACGGCGCGACGAGGGTGTCGTGCCCGCGAAACTTCAGGGCGTGAACGAGGCGGCGCGCCACGCCCTCGTACGTCGCCACGGAGGCGGCTCCCCAGACCGGGGGCGCGACCGCGGTGCAGCCGCGGCAGAGAGGTCCGGCCGACGGGAGGGCGCACGTCTCGCAGGCCCGGGCCGAGTCGAGCCTGGGGAAGGCTTTCCAGCACGCCCGGCACAGGCCGCCACCGCCGACGCCACGCCTCGCGGCGCCGCAGGAGGCGCAGCACGACGGGAAGAGGAGGTGGAGAAAGGCGGGGACGGGAAGGAGGGACCCGATCCCGAGCGCGACCGCCACGCGGCAGATTCTAGACGACACCGGGCGCGCCTCCGTAAGCGAGACATGCAGATTGACGCCCCTTTTCGCGTCCCTCTATCCTGCCGGAGGATGAAAACCCCCCACGCGTCGCGCCCTGCGCGAGCCGTCCTCCTCGCCCTCCTCCCCGTCGCGCTCCTCGTCGCCGCGCCCGCCGCCCCTGCCCAGACGTTCGGCGTCGGCGCGGGAGGCGGCATCCTCAACGACGCCGGCTCGGCGGAGAACCTCAACAACTTCTCGACCGGGGCCGGGTTCGGCTACGCCGAGATGGTGCTCGACGAGGGGGTTCTCCTGCAGGCGCGCTACACGCGAATGAAGCTCCCGGCCTCGGCCGAGAACGGCCCGAACATCGACGTCGACTCCGCGACGCTCTCGATCGCCTACCTCTTCAACGAGGACTGGTGGCGGGCGGGCTTCGTCGGCGGAGCGGGAGGCTACTGGCTCCACCCGAAGAAACCGGGTGAAGGACAGGTCGCGACGGACCAGGCCGAGAGTGTCGCCGGCCTGTGCGGCGGGCTGCTCACCATCTTCAACATAGATCGCCGGCTCGACATCCGGCTGGAGGCGACCGGCCACCTGATGCGGGACGTGAACCGGCGCAAGCCGGTCGTCGTCGCGGCCTCGGTCACCTGGAAGTTCTAGCGGGAATGGCGGGTTTCCCGCCCGACCTCTGGGGTCGGGCGGGAAGTGCGGCGGTGGGATTTTCTAGGTGGGGCTGAGGTGAGGGGTATTGGGGTGGTGGGCCCGCGGGCGGGGAGCCTGCGGGGCTTTTCGGGCAGGTTTTGAAGATCTGTCGCCACCTTTGGCGAGGAGCCTTTTCTTCGATCTCCTGCCTCTCTTATCGCAACCGGCATGCCACTGCGAAGCTTCCCCCTCCACTCGGTGTAAACGCACCTTTTTCGAGTAGCTTGCGCGAGGCTGCCCAAGCCCCGGGAGCCGAGGGTGTCTCAATACGAGTCCACTCGTGACCCGTTTCGGCACTCTCGCGTCCAGAATGACACCAGCGTTCCCGAAGGGAACCGCTTCAGGTGACGGGAAGGAGCGTCGAGTCTTTCTTGATGGAAAGCGACAGCTCGACGCGGGTCCTCGCGACGCCGCGGATCGTCTGGATCCGTTCCCTCAGAAGTGCCTCGAGCTGCTCGAGATCGCGCGCCCGGACCTTCAGGCGGTAGCCGTAGTCCCCGGAGATCGCGTAGCACTCCTGGACGGCGAGAAGGCTCTCGATCTCGTCGAGGAAGGGGCGCTCGAAGCTGGGGTGCTCCAGCTGAACGTCGACGTGGGCGACGGCGGCCATCCCGACCTGCCGGGGGTCCAGGAGGGCGGCGAACCGGCGGATGAATCCGCGGGTCTCGAGCTTCTTGATCCTCTCGTTGACGGACGGGGTCGTCAGGCCGACGCTCTCAGCGATTCGCGCCTGGGAGATCCTCCCGTCGCGCTGGAGCATGTCGAGGATCTGTCGGTCGATCTCGTCCATATAAAATTCGGAGAGGCGTCGAAACCTCCGAACTTTATATGGAGGCGCGTGGGCTTTTGCAAGCCCTTTCGTTCAGGGAGCGGGGACTTCGACCCCTTTCGGCAGGACGACGACCCCTCCCTCCGAGACGTGGAACCGTCTTCGGTCGTTCTCGGGGTCGAATCCGATCTCGACGTTCGGCGGGATCTTGACCCCCTTGTCGGCGATGACCCTCCGGAGTCGCGCGTGCCGGCCGACGTCGACACCGTCCATGAGGACGCACTCCTCGGCCCGCGAGTACGAGTTGATGCGGACCCGGGGGAAGAGGATCGAACGGTGGACGGTGCCGCCGGAAACGATGCAGCCGTCCGCGACCATCGAGTCGGTCGCCCCGCCCATCCGGCCCGAGGTCGCGTCGGCAAAGACGAACTTGGCCGGGGGGAGGTGGGGGGAGTGGGTCTTCAGCGACCACCTCGGGTTGTAGAGGTTCAGCGGCGGGCTGACCGAGATCAGGTCCATCGACGCCTCCCAGTAGGAGTCGACGGTTCCGATGTCGCGCCAGTAGGGGGCGAGCTCGTCGTCCCCGGGGACGCGGCTGAGCGAGAAGTCGTACGCGTAGACCGAGGCTCCGCCCGAGAGGAGCGCCGGGATGATCGTCCGGCCGAAGTCGTGCGAGGTGTCCTGCAGGGCGTCGTTCTCGAGGGCCTCCCGGAGCACCTTCGGCCGGAAGATGTAGTTTCCCATCGAGGCGAGCGCGAAACCGGGGGCGCCCGGGATCTCCCGCGGCTCCTTCGGCTTCTCCTCGAAGCCCGTCACGCGTCCGCGGTCGTCCACCTCGAGGACCCCGAACCGCGTCGCCTCGGCGACCGGGACGGGAAACGCCGCGATCGTCAGGTCGTGGTCCCCTTCCTCGTGGAACGCGAGCATCGGGTTCACGTCCATGACGTAGACGTGGTCGCCCCCGAAGACGCAGACCTGCGACGGCCGCTCGTCGAAGATGAGGTCGAGGTTCTGGTAGACCGCGTCGGCCGTGCCCCGGAACCAGTGCGGCCCGCGCCTCATCTGCGCCGGGACGGGATCGACGAACTGTCCGACCTCCGGGTTCAGTCGCCAGGCCCTCACGAGGTGCTCGATGAGCGAGTTCGACTTGAACTGGGTGAGCACCTTGATCTTCATCAGGTCCGAGTTGACGAAGTTGTTGAGGACGAAGTCGATGATCCTGTAGCGGCCGCCGAACGGGACGGCGGGCTTGGCACGGTCCCGCGTGAGCGGGTAGAGACGCTCTCCCATTCCGCCTGCCAGGACGATCGACAGGACGTCCCGGTGTTGCAGGATCTTCAAGGGCGGCCTCCCGAACTCACCCATTCTAGTGTCCGCCCCTCCCCGCGGGACAGCGATGCGTCCGTCTGGCGGCGGCCGTTTCCCCTATCCTTCCGGACATGGCGATGAAGGATCCCTACGAGGTCCTCGGGGTCCCGCGGACGGCCGGGGACGCCGAGATCAAGAAGGCGTACCGGCGGCTCGCCAGGAAGTTCCACCCGGACGTGAACCCGGGCGACTCCGGCGCGCACAAGAAGTTCCAGGAGATCGCGTCGGCCTACGAGGTCCTCAAGGACGCGAAGAAGAAGGAGCGGTACGACCGGTTCGGCGACACGGGCGAGCCCCCGGAGCCCGGTGCCGGCCCATTCCGCGGAGGTCCGTCCCCGCAGGGACCCTTCGGGAAGGGTCCGGCCGGGGGAGGAGGCTTCCGGTGGTCCGGGGACTTCTCCGACCTCTTCTCCGACCTCTTCTCCGGCGGAGGGGGAGGGATCGGGATCGGCGAGGACGAGGACGCCGCGGCCGCCATCACGATCCCGTTCCGCGATGCCGTCCTCGGAGGCACGATCTCCTTCTCGGCGCGCATCCCGCGCCGCTGCACCCGCTGCCGCGGGACGGGGCGTGGGGCGAAGTCGGCCTGCCCGGCCTGCCACGGCTCGGGTTCGCTCGTCGAGACGGACAGCCTGAACGTTCGCATCCCCGCCGGCGTCGACTCCGGGGCCCGGATCCGCGTTCCCGGCAAGGGGCGCACGGAGAACGGCGACCTCTACCTCTCGATCACCGTCGAGCCGCACCCGTACTTCGGCCGCGAAGGGGACGACATCGTCGCCGAGGTCCCGGTCACGGTCCCCGAGGCCTACCTCGGAGCCGAGATCGAGGTCCCGACCGTGAAGGGCCCCGTGCGGGCCCGGATACCCGCGGGGACGGTCTCGGGCCAGCGCTTCCGGCTCAAGGGACGTGGCATCGAGAACCTTCGGACCGGCACGACCGGCGACCACTACTACCGCGTCCGCGTCGTCGTGCCGACGGTCCAGAGCGAGGAGGGACGCCGCGCGGTCGAGGCGCTCCGCCACCTCTACGCGCGGGATCTCAGGGCCGACCTGCCCCGAGGGCTCTGAGCCCGCCGGCTCCCGCGCCGCACGGCCCGAAAATCGAAACGCCCCGGCGGAAGCCGGGGCGTTCGGTTTCGGGAGGTCCCGGCGGGGTCAGTTCTTCTCTGCGAGAGAGGTCACGAGGCGGAGCGCCTTGTCGGCCGAGAGGTCGCCGCGCAGCTTGATGCGCCGCGGGGCCGTCCCCGCCGCGTCGTCGCTCCGCACGAAGTTCATCGCGCCGTCGGCGATCCAGTGGAACGTCGTGACGCCCTTCTGCGAGATCGTGGCACCGACCTCGGCCCCGGTGTCCAAGGTGTCGGGGATCCGGCTCCGACCGCCGCTGCGGCCGATCGGGACGTGGGCACGGGCCCAGACCTCTTCGGGGATCGCGGTCGCTCCCGGGGGCGCGAGCTTCGTGAGGTCGTCCGGGAAGGTGATCCGGAGGACCTGCTGCTCGCCCGTCGCGAGGTTCGCGAACGTCGCGAGGACTCCGCCGTTCGAGGCCGGGTCGGCCTGGACCGAAGGGTAGGAGAAGGCCGAGAGAGGAAGGCCGCGCGGGTCGGTCGTGCCGGCCGCGCCCGCGAGCTCGTTCAGGTTCCAGGGCTGGACCGAGTCGACCCTGAGCGTGCCGTCCTCGACGAAGATCGGCGCGTAACGGGCCTGTGTGGGCCCGCTCTCCTCCCACCAGACGAGGGAGAAGATCGAGCGGGTCTTCGTGACGGGGGCGCCGGCGTTGTCGAAGACGACGTACTGCTGGCGGGTCACGACGACCTTCGGGTTGATCGAGAGATAGAAGCCCCGGTTCGAGAGGATGTCGTGGCCGGACCACACCCCGTCGCGCTGAACGGCGACGTGCATGTCGGCCATGAGGCCCTGGGACTTGGTGTAGGCGACGAAGAGTGTCCCGGTGGTCTCTTCGAGCGCCACCGAGACGGAGCTCTCGACGTTGAAGTCCACCGTGCCGTCGACGAGCTCGAGCCGGGAAGCGCCCCCGGACGACGTCGTCCGCAGCGCGAGGACCGGGAGCTCGGCGTCCGGGGAGCCGGGCGGGGTCGTGATGACGTCACCGTAGCGCGCCGGGATGACCTCGTAGAGGGTCCCGTCGGGTGCCACCACGGCACTGTCCGCGAGGGCCGGCCCCGTGAGGAGGAGGGCCGCCGCGGCGAGGGCGACGGTCGCGAGGAGGAGTCGGGCGGAGCGCGTCTGTCTCATGGCGCTCACCTCACGAACGGAGATTGATGACGTTCCGGAAGTCGAAGACCTCGAGGTAGGCCCTGAGGTTCCGGAAGTCGGGGTAGAGGGA
>CAZNSS010000184.1:0-7394 GCA_964575465.1 uncultured Holophagales bacterium
TGGCGGCGACGTGTCGGCTCGCGGAGTCGTCGCCCGGCAGGAGCCAGCCGAAGCGGCCCCCTTCGGCGGGAAGGGGCTCCTCGGGCTTCCACGGGGCCAGGGCGCCCGCGAGGGGCGCGCCCCCGGGCAGGGTCTGGGCCGTCAGGCCGAAGGCGATGGGGAGGCTCCAGGCGGTCACGTCGAAGAAGCGCTCGTCCTCCTCGACGAGGAGGCGCCGCCGCTCCTCCTCGAGGAATCGCGGCGCGAGCGCCGCCTGCGACTCGAGGACGACCTCGGCGAATCGGCCGTGCGGCTGGGCCGTCTCGACGACGAGCGAGCCGGCGGGGAGGGTGGCCCCCTTCGAGGGGACGTTCGGGAGGGCGCGGGTCGTGACCTTCACCTCGACACCCTGCAGCGAGAGGAGGGAGGCGAGGGAGGCGACGCGGGAGCGGTCCTGGCCGGCCGGAACGACGAAGACGCGCTTGCCCTCCTCGAGGGAGGCCCGGAAGAACCGCTCGTAGTCGGCGAGGAGGCGGGAACGGTTCGCGGCAGCCGTCCGCAGCGTGGCGCGGAGGGCCGTCCAGTGCTTGAGGGCCCGTTCCTTCAACGTCACGACGACGCCGTCCCTCCGGCGGTGTGCGAGGCCTCCCTTTCCTCCCACCTCGTACGTCATCCCGACCATCCCCCGGAACGTCGGCCAGGAGTCGCCGTAGGCGGGGTAGAAGAGGTCGAAGACCTCGTGGCTGAAGAAGCTCCAGCCGCGAGCGTCGAAGGCCTCGGCGTTCGCCCGGCCGAAGACCTCGATCCACTTGCGTGCCGCCTCGGGGACCCGCGGGTGGACGGGCTCGGCGGGCGGCGGGAAGAAGTAGCTCTGCTCGGCCCCCATCTCGTGGACGTCGACGTAGACCTGCGGCGGGAAGGCGCCCAGCGCGGCGACGCGGGCGCGGGTCTCCGGCTGCGTGGCCCAGGCCCAGTCGCGGTTCAGGTCGACGCCGAAGTGGTTCCCGCGCCCGGCCGGCCAGGGCGGGTCGTTCTCGAGGGCGTGCGGGTCGGGGTCGGGCTCGTCTCCCGCGACGGAGCGCCAGTACGAAACGTGCCGCTCGCGTCCGTCGGGGTTCGCGCAGGGGTCGACGACGACGACGAGGGAGGAGAGGAGGTCGTCGATTCCCGGCTCGCGGGACGCGGCGAGCGTGTAGAGGAGGGCGGCGCAGGCCTCCGGTCCCGCGGCCTCGTTGCCGTGGATGCCGCAGGCGATCCAGACGACGGCGGGGGAGCGCTCGACGACGCCGCGGGCGGCCTCGCGCGACGTGACGCGAGGGTCGCCGAGGCTCCTGAGACCGGTCGCGATCGCGTCGAGGCGGGCGAGGTTCTCCGGGCTCGAGACGGCGACGCGGAGGAGCTCGCGCCCCTCGGGCGTCGTGCCGTAGGTCGCGACGGAGACGCGGGGCGAGGCGGTCTCGAGGGCCCGCGCGTAGCGGACGATCGAGGCGTGCGGCGTCAGCGCGTCGCCGATGCGGTGGCCGAAGACGGCGACCGGAGGAGGCACCTTCGGGTCTCGCTCGGTCTCTGCGAGGACCGGCCCGGAGGGGATGCCGCGGCTCGAGAAGACCGGGTCGTCCGGGGCGGCGCCGAGCGCCGCCGGAGGGAGGACGAGAAGGGCCGCGAGGAGGAGCTTCATTCGGATTCGGGGTCGGCGGGGAGCGGCACGCGCGCCGCGCGGGTGTCGCCGCCGGGGAGCATGTCGAGGCGCTGGAGCATCTCGTTCAGCGTCGTCGCCTTGAGGCCGAGGAGCCCGGCGGCCACCTTCTGGACGCCGCCCGCGCGGCGCAGCGCGGCCTCCAGCAGCGATTTCTGGTAGGTCCGGACCGCTGCCCTGAAGTCCAGCCCCTCGGCCGGGAACGCCGCGGCCCTCGGCACCGAGCGCCGGACGGCGTCGGGGAGCTGCTCGAGGTCGACGACCCCCGGGCCGAGGACGACCGCCCGCTCGAGGACGTTCTCCAGCTCGCGGACGTTCCCGGGCCAGTCGTGGTCGAGGAGCGCCTTCATCGCCTCGGGCGTCACGGGCGGCACGGCGCGCCCGTTCTCGCGGGCGGCGCGCGAGACGAGGGCCTCGACGAGGAGCGGGACGTCCTCCTTGCGTTCCCGGAGCGGCGGCAGGCCGATCGTGATGACGCAGAGGCGGTAGAAGAGGTCCTCGCGGAACTTCCCCTCCTCGACGAAGCGGCCGAGGTCGGCGTTCGTCGCGGCGACGACGCGGACGTCCGAGTGGATCGGCTCAACGGCGCCGACGGGGAGGAACTCCCTCTCCTGGAGGACCCGGAGGAGCTTGGCCTGCGTCTCGACGGGGACGGTACCGATCTCGTCGAAGAAGATCGTCCCGCCGTCGGCGACCTTGAAGAGGCCCTTCTTCTCGGCGACGGCGCCCGTGAAGGCCCCCTTGACGTGGCCGAAGAGATTCGATTCGAGGAGGTCGGGCGGGAGGGCACCCGAGTGGACCGTGACGAACGGCCCGGAAGCGCGCTGGGAGAGCCGGTGGAGGGCGCGCGCGACGAGCTCCTTGCCGGTGCCGCTCTCGCCGGTGACGAGGACCGTCGAGCGCGCCGGCGCGGCCTGGCGGATCGTCTGGAAGACCTTCGCCATCGGCGCCGAGCGGCCCACCATCTCGGGGAAGTCGCCTGCCGAGTCGAGCCTTGCCTTCAGCGCACGGTTCTCCGCGACGAGGCTCCTCTTCTCGAGCGCCTGCGCGACGAGGTGGACGACCTCCTCGTTGCGGAACGGCTTCGGGACGTAGTGGAACGCCCCCTCCTTCATCGCGGCGATGGCGCTCTCGACCGAGGAGTAGGCCGTGACGACGACGACCGGAACGTCGGGCCGCCTCGCGCGCATCTCGGGGAGGATCGCGAGCCCGGGCCGGTCGGGGAGCATCAGGTCGAGGAGGACGAGGTCGACCGCCGGATCGGCGAACAGGGCGAGCCCTTCGCCGGCGGTGGCCGCTTCGGTCGTCTCGTACCCGGCTCGCGAAAGGACCGTTCGGAGGACCTCTCGGACCACGGGCTCGTCGTCGACGATCAGGACCTTCATGTCTTTGCCGGGAGACTCACCGTGAACCGGGCGCCCTGCCCCGGGGAGGAATCGACCGCGAGCGAGCCTCCGTGAGCGCGGATGATATCCCCCGCGATCGCGAGCCCCAGCCCGACTCCACCCTGCCGGTCCTTCGTCGTGTGGAACGGGGCGAAGACCTTCGCCTGCTCCTCGTGCGAGAGTCCGGGACCGTCGTCCTCGACCGTGAAGCGGACGCTCTCTCCCGCCTGCGCGGCGGCGATCCGCACGAGGCCGGGGCCTTCGCGCCCGGCCTTCGGGAGGGAGACGGCGTCGAGGGCGTTCTTCAGGAGGTTCACGAGGACCTGCACGAGCGCGTCGCCGTGCCCGAGGACGCGGGGCACCGCCGCGGCCACGTCGACGTCGAGCGCGACGTGCCGGCCCTTGACCTCGTCCTCCAGGGCGCGGCACGCCTCGCGGACGAGCTCTCCCGGGTCGAGCGGGGACATTTCGCGCGGCCTGCCGCGCGCGAGGTCGAGGAGGCTCCCGACGAGGCGCGCGGCCCGGAAGGCCTGCCGCTCGATCTTCTCGACGACGGCGCGCCGCGGGTCGTCGGGGGGGGTCTCGTCGAGGAGGAGGCGGGCGAAGCTCGCGACGCCGGTGAGCGGCGTGTTCACCTCGTGCGCGACGCCGGCCGAGAGGTTCGAGAGGGCCGAGAGGCGGTCCCGGTCGGCGAGGCTCTTCTCGAGACGCGCGAGCTCGGTGGCGTCGGAGAGGACCCAGACGCGGGCGGGAGAGCCTTCCCGCGCCCCGGGGAAGGGGGAGACGGCGACGTCGAGGACGCGCGGCTCCCCTCGGAGGAGGACCTCGATCCGCGCCGGGGCCCTTGCCGAGCGGACGGCCTCCGGGAGGACCTCGTCGGCGAGGCGCCCGCCGAGGCCCCCTTCGCCGTCGCCAAAGAGCTTCTCGAACGCCGGGTTGACGGAGGAAATCCGCCCCGCGTCGTCGGTCGCGGCGATCGCGGCGGGCGAGCCGGTGACGACGTCCTCGTGGAACTCCTTGAGGAGGCGGTACCGCTCCGCCTGCTCCTCCAGCTCTCCGTAGAGCCGGGCGTGGTCGACCGCGAGCGCGGCCGAGGCCAGGACGGTCTCGAGGAGCTCGACGTCCTCTCCGGAGAGGGGTTCCCGTCCCCCGCGGTCGGCGACGGCGAAGAGGCCGAGGAGCCGGCCCGACAGGGCGAGGGGCGCGATGGTCCGGAAACCGGCCCGGCGCATGCGCGCCACGGCTACGGTGGGCCGCTCGGTGAAGGCGAGACGCGAAAGGCGGGTCGTCCGGCTCGCGGCCTCGGGCGGCAGCTCGTCGGTCGAGAGGGGCTCGCCGCCGTCGAGAGGGGCGGCGTCGAGCCGGCCGTCGGGAAGGGCGAGGAGGAGCATCGCTCGCGGGACGCCGAGCCCGCTCATGACCCGCTTCGAGAGGAGGGGCCCGATCTCGGAGAGCCGGCGCGGCCGGGAGAGCTCGCGGACGAGCGCGAGCAGCCCTTCGCGCTCCCCGAAACGCTCGCCGTACTGGACCCGCGCGAGCGCCGTCGAGAGGCCGCGGCGGACGGGGAAGAACGTGAGGGCGATGAGGAGGCCGGCCCCCGTCTCGACGAGGCCCCGCCCGTACGGGATCCCCGGCAGGACGTCGCCGAGATCGACGACCTGCGCGAGCGAGAAGAGCCCGGCGCCGAGGAACGCGGCGCCGAGGAGGGCCACGGTCTCCCGCGTGAGGATGTCGACGTCCCAGAGCCGGTACCGGGTCAGCGCGGCCAGGAACGAAACGGGGACGAGGACGAGCGGGACGACGGAGAAGCTCGAGACCACGGGGATCGGTGCCCCGAGGAGGCGCGGAAGGAGGTCGAGGAGGGCGACGGGAAGTAGCCCGCCGGCCGTTCCCGCGAGGAGGAAGCGGACCTGCTTCTCGGCGAGGAGGTCGAGCCGGCGCGTCGCCAGCGAGACGAGCCGGGCGACGGCGACGACGATCCCGAGGACGAGGGCGGCCTGCTGGAGCCTGTCGAGCCGTAGGACGAGGGGAACGGCGTCGACGTCCCGGGCCGGCGGGTTGAGGTAGGTCGCGAGGGAGAAGAGCGCGAGCCCGAAGGCCGGGCCGAAAAAGAGCGCCGCAGGGACACGGGCGGTGCGCCGGGGGAAGCGGAAGACGAACGCGAGCAGGAATGCCGGGAGGAAGGCGCGGGCGACGTCCTCGAAAAGGGTGACGGCGCGGAAGAGGGCGTCGTACGGCGGTGCCGGGGTGATCACGAGCGTCGCCGCGGCCGAGAAGGCGAACCCCGCGAAGAGGAAGGCGCTTGCGGGGTCGGCCTCGTGGGGCGCCGTCCGGAGGACGACGCCTGCCGCGACGAGGAACGCGCCGCCGACGAGGAGGAGGAGGATGTACCGGGTGTCCCAGGGAGAGGGTCCGACCCGACCCTTCAGGCGGATCAGCTGGCCGTCCCTGAGGACCGTCAGCTCCCGTTCGCCCCCTTCGAGGGCGCGGACCGGGTCCGCGAGCCCGCGGGCCTCGACCCCGTCGACGAGGAGGAGGAGGTCGCCCGCCTTCAGGCCCGCCGCTTCGGCCGTTCCGGCCGACCGGACGTGGAACCCGCTCTCCTCTGGGGTGAGCAGGATGCCCGACTGCCCCGTGGAGGCGAGCTTCCTCGCGGCAGAGAAGCCGATGGGCAGGAGGAGGGCGAGGAAGAGCCCCAGAAGGCTCCACCTCAGGAGCAGGCCGGCCCTGCGTCGAGATTCCCTCATCCCAAAATGCTCCACGCAAGCGGAGTGCCACCAATCCGATTCGTTGGACGTCGAAAAGTGGCTATTTCAGAGTGATTTGCGGATGTTCAGCGGCGCCGTCGGGCGCGGGATGCCGCGAAAATTGAATCGAAATCCAAAAAAGCGCCTGTCGCTCAGAACGACAGGGCCAGTCCGCCTGCCATCTGGCGATTCGGCCGGGGCTCTTCGTCGCCCTCCTGTCGCGTCCCCGTCGCGACCGAGAAGAGCGCCTGCCAGCGGGAGCCGAACGCGCGCAGGACCGGAATCGGGAGCTCCTGTGCCAGCGTCACGTCGACCGACGTGCGGCCGTTGTAGTAGGCGGCGAAGCCGCCGCCGAGCTCCTGCTCGAGAAGGCGGTAGCGGATCGACACCGACGTGCCGCTCGGACGGACGTCGACCCGGGCGCTCGACACCCAGTAGCGGGCGTCGTTCGGAATCGCCCCGAAGGCGGTCCCGTCGCCGGTCACCCGGCCCGCGAGAAGGGCGAGCCGGGCCGCGACGTCGGCCTTCACGGCAAACGTGACGGCGCCCGAGACGACGTCCGAGACGTCGCCGGGGAAGAGGAACAGGGCGTCGACGCGGTCGATGGTGTCGGAGTCGAGGAGGAGCTGGAAGGCCTCGGAGATCTCCCTCCGGCTCGCCTCGAGCTCGAGCTGGCCGGTGGCACGGCTCTCGAGGCGCGCTCCCGCGCGGTAGAGGGACCGCGTCGCGCGGACGAGGTCCGAGGCGTCGATGCCGACGATGCCGGGAGCGAGAACCCCCGGCTCGCGCTGCTCGAATCGCCGGGAAGCGAATCCGTAGACGGTCAGTCCCCGGGCGGGCTCGAGCGAGAGCGTCAGCTCGGGGGCCACGCCGTGCGAGGCGGCCGTGTAGTCGCCGGTGCCCCCGGCCTCGACGAGAAGGGCGTCGAAGAAACGGACTCCGGCCACGCCGCCGACGCGCGCCTCGCGCGTGAGGGTCGAGCCTCCCGGGACGGAGCCGTCGGCCAGGTCCGAGCGGTAGCCGACGTAGACGCGGACGAAGCGTCCCTCGCCGAGCTCGCTCCGGTAGCGGGCGTCGACCTCGAGGGCGCTCCCGTCGCGGCGGAACAGCGACGAGGAGAGATGGGCCGGCTCGAGGTTCCTGTGGGAGAGGATGCGCGCGGAGACGGAGGCTCTCGAGCCCATGCGGGAGCTCGCGTCCCAGTCGACCGAGTGGGCGTCGAGCCGCGCGTCGGGGCTCTCGAAGGTGGGGATGTCGCTCCGGCGGCTGGAGACTCGGATGGAGTGTCCCTCGCCCGGCAGGACGTCGAGGGCGACCCGGGAGGCCCCGCCGAGCCGGTCGCCGGCGGCGGACATCACCCTGTCGTAGGCCCCGGAGATGCCCCATTTCACACCGCCGCCCAGGCTCCCCTGGACGTCGAGCGAGGTCTGCGAGAGGGCGCTTCCCCCATCCGCCCCGAAGCCCTGGAGCGAGGCGACGGAGCCCTTCACCGGGAACGGGGTGGCCTTCGCGACGGTGACGGCGGCGGTGGCGGACGCGGTGCCCGGCGGAGCCGGGGCGCGATCCGGGTCGCCCTCCGCGGCGGCC
>CAZNSS010000185.1:0-7383 GCA_964575465.1 uncultured Holophagales bacterium
ACATCACCCCCTGGCCCATCCGGGAGGTCCACTCGACCATCAGGAACATGAGGCCGAACGTCGCGAGGACGGAGAGAAGGTAGAGGCCGGCGATCGCGTCGAGGGCGGGCGCGCCGCGGGTTCCGAAGCCGAGCCTCTCCAGGAGCCTCCCGACGAATGCGGCCCCGCCCTCGGGAGGAGCGGCCTTCTGCGAGAAGACGAGGTCGATGGCCGCGCCGGTCAGGAGCGGACCGGCGAGCTGGGCGAGCGACTCGAGGAAGAGGACGACGAGGGCGCCGCCCGCGTAGCCCTTGTAGGGAAGCGCGAGCGAGAAGAGGCGGCGGAGGAGGCCCCGGTCGAACCCGCGTCCCTGGGCCTCGTCCTCGGCGAGGTGCTCGGCCACGGCTACGCCGCCTCCACTTCGTCGGAGAGGCGCTGCCGCTCGGCCAGCTCGGCGTAGAGGCCCCCGGCCCGGAGGAGCTCCTCGTGCGTCCCCGTCTCGGCGACGCGCCCCTTCTCGAGAACGATGACGACGTCGGCGTGCTGGATCGTGGAGAGGCGGTGCGAGACGAGGAAGACGGTCCGCGTCCCCGATCGGGCCTTCACGGCCTCGAGGATCTTCTCCTCGGTCTCGGTGTCGACGGAGGAGAACGCGTCGTCCAGGACGAGGAACGGAGCGTCCGTGAGGAGCGCCCGGGCGAGGGCGGTGCGCTGCTTCTGCCCGCCCGAGAGGGTGATGCCGCGCTCTCCGACGATCGTCTCGAGCCTCTTCGGGAACGTCGCGAGGTCGGGCCCGAGGCCGGCTTCGAGCGCCGCGCGCTCGACCTCGGCGTGCGTTGCCCCGGGGCGGCCGATCGCGATGTTGTTCGCGAGGGTGTCGGAAAAGAGGAACGTCTCCTGCGGGACCGCGACGAGGGCGCGCCGAAGGAGGGGCAGGGGAGTCTCGCGCAGGTCGCGCCCGCCGAGCCGGATCGTGCCGAACGGCGGCTCCTCCAGGCGCAGGAGGAGGTTGAGGAGGGTCGACTTCCCCGAGCCGGTCCGCCCGACGAGGGCGACCGTCGTCCCCGGCTCCACGGTGAGGGAGACGTCCCGGAGGACGGGCGGGCCGTCGTCGTAGGAGAAGGTCAGGTCCCTCACCTCGAGCGTCCCGCCGGGGAGCGGTCCGTGGGCGCTCTCGGCCGCCAGCGGCTCGGCGGCCCAGAGCTCGGCCATCCGGTTCCAGGAGGCCGACCCGCGCTGCCACAGGTTCACGACCCAGCCGAGCGCGATCGCGGGCCAGACGAGCTCCATGAGGTAGAGGTTGAACTCGACGTACCGGGGCACGGTCAGCTCGCCCGCGAGGATCTTCCGGCCGCCGACCCAGAGGACGGCGGCGAAGCCCGTTCCGACGAGCGCCTGGAGCATCGGGAAGTAGAGCGCGTTCAGCCGCGCCAGGCCCAGGTTGCGCCTGCGGAACTCGCGGTTCTTCGCGTCGAAGCGCCCCTCCTCGGTCGCCTCCCGCGCGAAGGCGCGGACGAGCCGCACCCCGCTGATGTTCTCCTGCGCGCTCGCCGAGATCTCGCTGAAGAACTCCTGGATTGCCGTGAAGCGGCGGTGGGTGACCTTTCCCATGACCTGCGTCGCGACCGCCACGAACGGGAGGATCGCGAGAGCCACGAGGGTGAGGGTCGGGGAGGCGAACGCCATGAGCGTGACGGCGATCGTCCCGACGACGATCGTGTTCGCGGCCTGCATGATCCCCGGCCCGATCATCATCCGGACGGCCGAGAGGTCGTTGACGGCGCGGCTCATCACGTCGCCCACGCGGCTCCTGCGGTGCCAGCGGGGCGGGAGCCTCAGGAGGTGCGCGAAGAGGTCCCCGCGCATCTCGAACTCCACGTCGCGCGAGGCGCCGATGAGGATCCGCCGGGTGAAGAAGAAGAGGATCGAGTCCGCGGCTGCGAGCCCCAGGATCGCCGCGCAGGAGAGGGCGATCCGGCGGGGCGAGGGGTCCGACTCGAGGGACTCGAGGACCTGGCGGACGATGCGCGGCATCGCGAGGAAGAGCGCCGCGGACAGCGCCATCGTCCCGAACCCCAGCACGTACTCCCTGGGCCGGCGCGAGAAGTAGGAGAGAAAGCGGGAGAAGTCCTTCAAGGAGCCGGGATGTTACCCGCCCGTCCCGCCGGGGGACGGGTCGGGGGGAAGACGGGCTGATATCCTCGCCTCTCGCGAGCCGTGACCCACGCCCTTCTCGAACGGATCGTCCTGTTCCGCTGCCTCAACCCGGCCGAAGCGAGGGCTTTGTCCGAAGTCTGCCGCCTCCAGGTCTGCGAGAGGGGCGCCACGGTCTTCGTCGAGGGGAGCCGGGCCAAGGAGATGTCGTTCGTCGCCCTCGGCACCGTGAAGATCGTCAAGGCGACGCCGACGCGAAGCGTCATCCTGAGGATCGTCGGGGCGGGAGGCCCCGTCGGCATCGTCGCGGCCTGGGAGGGGCGCCCCTACCCGGGGACCGCCGTCGCCATCGAACCGTCGACCATCGTCCACGTTCCCGAGAGGGAATTCTTCACCCTCACCGACCGGCACCCCGAGATCCTCCGACAGCTACTTCAGCTGATGATGAACCGCCAGGTCCAGCTCGGGCAGCGGGTGTCGGAGATGACGGGAGCCGTGGAGTCACGCATGGCCCAGGCGCTCCTCGACCTCGTCGACACCGCGGGAGTTGCGGCGCCGGGCGGAACGCTCGTCCCGTTTCAGCTCTCGAGGCAGGACGTCGCCGACCTCGCGGGGACGACCGTCGAGACCGCGATCCGGATCATGAGCCGGTGGGGCAAGGAGGGAATGGTGCTGACGGAAGAGCACGGCTTCCTCGTCCCGGACCTGGGCCGGTTCCGGGCGCTGGCCGTCTGATCGACCGGGACGCCGTCCCGGGGAGGAGGCCGGCGTGCAATCCGCCCCGGCCGCCGCCGGCGCCTCCCCGGGTCTCCGGAGCCACCGCGGGCTCACTTCGGAGGCAGCAGGACCTTGTCGATGACGTGGATGACGCCGTTGCTGGCCACGACGCCGGCCTTCACGATCGTCGCGTCGTTCACGTGGACCGTCCCACCCTCCACCCTGAAGGCGACGGGCTTGCCGAGGGCCGTTCCCGTCGACTTCACCAGCTTGAAGTCGTCGACGGCCCAGGCCGAGGTGAGGACGTGGTACTGGAGGACCGCGGCGAGCTGCTTCTTGTCCTTCGCGAGGGCGTCGAGCGTCTCCTTCGGTACCTTCGCGAAGGCTTCGTCCGTCGGGGCGAAGACCGTGAAGGGGCCCGGGCTCTTGAGGACCGCGACGAGGTCGGCGTCCTGGACGAGCTTCACGAGGACCTTGAAGCTGCCGGCCGCGACCGCGGTGTCGACGATGTCCTTGCTTTGCGCCCGGGCGGGCAGTGTGGAGGCGACGCCGAGTACGGCGACCGCCAGGAAGGTGACGAGCTTCCTCATGAGTTCCTCCTCGGTCCGGGCTCGGACCCCGGCGTAGTGTGGCCGGAGCTTGAAGGCGCGAGAGAGCGGGCGGAATGACGGACGTCATACGTGCAGGCACTCCCCGGGGCCTTCCGCGAGTTCCGCCACCGCCCGCGGCGGTCCGGACGGAATCGGGGCGCCGGCGAAGCTCAGGGAAGGGCGAAGGCCGCGATCCGGAAGCCGAGGTCGTCGCTCGCGAGCTCCGGCTGGAACTCCTCGCGGTAGCCGAGCGAGAGCCGCGACGTCGTGGCGCTGTACCACGAGCCTCCGCGGGTGACGCGCAGGCCGCGGCTCTCGTCTTCGTTCCGGTCGTCGTCGCGGAACGGGTGCTCGCGGCCGTAGGGGCGCGAGACGCTCTGGGTCCACTCCCCGGCGTTGCCGGACACGTGGAAGAGGCCGTAGCGATTCGCCCGGTAGAGGGAAGGCGTCTCCCGGGCGCCGACGAGCGTCACTTCCGCGCCGGGGTTCTTCCTCCAGTTGTAGAGGTGGGCCTGGGGCTCGCTGAACTCCATCCCGAGGCCGTAGTCGAAGCCGTCGGGTCCGCGCGCGGCCTTCTCCCACTCCGCCTCGGTCGGCATCCGGAAGAGCCAGCGCGCGCTGCCGACCTTCCGCGTGAGCCAGCGTCCGTAGGCGTTCGCCTCGTACCAGGTGACGAGAACGACGGGAAGGTCGTCCCGTCCGAAGCGGCCGTAGTCGGAATCGCCGGGTCTCAGTCTCGCCGTGGAGCCGGTCTCGGGCCGCTTCGCGGCCCAGCCGGCCTCCGTCCAGCTCCGTCGGTCCGCGTATCCCTCCGGGTCCTCGAGGAAGCGTCGGAACTCGCCGTTCGTCACCTCGAAGGTCCCGACGTGGAAGGCCGTCGTCCAGGCGAAGTGGGGCTCGCGCGGGTTTCGTCGCTCGCCGAGGAGGAACGGGCCGGCGGGGATCCAGGCGAAGCCGGCGATGCTGCCGGGAGGCAGGGGAGGACCCGCGGCTCCGGGGGACCTGACGGTGACGGCCCACGACCCCCCGGCGTCCGGGCCGGTGCGGGAGCCGGCGAGTGTGACCGGGTAGAACCAGCTCCGCAGGCCCACACGCGCCTCGACGAAATAGCGCCCCTCCGGGAGCCACGTGCCGTTCGGGTCGAGGGAGGCCGGGCGGGCTTCGTCGACGGTCCTTCCCGCGGCGCGGAGGGTGACCTCCGCACCGATTCGGTTGAGCACCTCGATCCGGGTCTCGCCTCGCGCGAGGTGGTCCTCCTCCTCACGCGCGCGGACGGCGGCACGGCCGCCGAGGAAGACCGGAACGGAGAGGGCCACGACGGCGGCGAGCGCTCCCGAGATCCGGGCTCTCGACATGGCGGCGGTCAGATGTCCGCGCGGTCGAGGCGGCGGACGGCGAGCGCGAACGGGATCAGCGTCCAGAGGAGGAGCGACGCGCTGATGAGGAACGCGGCTCCCTTCGGCCCGCCGGTGAACCTGAGGAAGGCGAGGGAGGCGGAGCCGAACGCCGTCGTCCCCTGGAGCGCGAGGAGCGCGCCGGTACGGAGCGCGCCGATCGGGTTCACGAGGACGCTCACGATCAGCACGCGGGACGCGGTGCCCGAGCGGAGGAGCGACGCGACGCCGAGGGCGGCGACGTCGACGAGGACCGTCGCGACGAACCAGACGACGAGGGCGAGCGCGAGGGCGCGGGTGCGGCGCCTGCCGACGACCCCGGCCGAGAGCAGCGCCGCGATGCCGAGGAAGGCCGCCGTCAGCACCGACGCCCCGGCGAAGAGGAGGGCGAAACCGCCGAGCCCTTCGCCTCCCGCGTGCGAGAAGATGACGGCCCCCGCCGCCCCGAAGCCGATCGCCTGCGCCGCCGTGAGCGCCGCCCAGAGCCCAGCGGCCTGCCCGAGGAGGACGGCCCGGCGCGACACGGGCTGCGAGAAGAGGAGCTCGGCCGCGCCTCTTTCCGGCGCCAGCGAGAGGACGCCGATGAGGAGCGCCGAGAGCGGGACGAGGAGGAGGACGAGCTGGACGAGGGAGGCCGTCGTCCGGGCGAAGTCCTGGACGCCTCGCCCGCCGGAGAGCGTGTAGCCCGAGACCGCGACGGCGAGGGCGAGGACCGCGAAGACGGCGGCGAAGACCTGCGTCCAGCGGGAGCGGACCGCGAGCGTGAGCTCCTGCCGCGCGCAGAGGAGGAACGGCGAAGCGCCCCTACGGGCATCGCCCCCGGCTTCGAGCGAGAGCCCGCTCACGGCGCCTTCCCGGCGAGGAGCGGACCGAGGACGTCGGCGGGTGCAACCGGGGTGCCCCCGGCGGCCGCAGGGTCCTGATCGCGCGAGGCGGCGTCGGCCCAGGCGAGGATCCCCGAGTTCATCGGCGTCTGGACGGTGTTGCTCTTCGTGAAGACCGCCGTCGCGGCGGGGACGAACTCCTTCGTCCGGTGATCCGAGACCCAGGCGGTCCAGGGGGCCTTCTCCTTCGGCTCCTTCAGCCAGTCGCGGAGGCACCCGGCGTCGTCGAAGAACTTCGGCTCGGCGCCCGGCGCCGTGAGCTGCGCGGCGAAGCGGCGGTCGCTCACCCCCATCCGGCAGAAGGCGCACTGCTCGTGCTTCGTGTCGAGCGGAGCGGGACCGGGCGGGGCGTCCGCGCAGCCGACCAGGATCGCCGCGCCCAGGAGGGAGACGAAAGCGAGGCGGGTCACGGGCCTGTTCATGAGGGGCCTCCCACGAGCTCGGAGTAGAGGGCGTCGAGCCGCCCCTCGTCGGCCGTCAGGCTCGTGATGACGACCCCGGCCGCACGGACGGCGTCGACGAGGGCCGGGCGGAGCGCCGCGGGAGACGGAAGGACGAGGTCTTCGCCCGACCAGGTCGCCGCCGGTGCGAGCGGCCGGAGCTTCTCGAGGAGGCCGTCGGGCCGGCGGTCGAGGCGCAGCCTGAGGACTCCCTTCTCGGCGAGGCGCGCCGCGAGCTCGGAGGACGAGAGGAGCGCGACGAGGCGCCCCGCGACGAGGACGGCGAAGCGGTCCGCGAGGCGCTCGACGTCGCCGAGGTGGTGCGACGTGAAGAGGACGGTCTTCCCCTGTCCCCGGCGCCTCTCGACGAGCCCGTAGAAGGCGCAGAGGCCTTCCGGGTCGAGCGCCGCGGTCGGTTCGTCGAGGAGGAGGAGCGGCGGGTCGGGGAGCGCGGCGACGGCGAGGCCGAGCCGCTGGACCATCCCGCCGGAGTAGGTGCCGACGTGTCGTGCCGCGGCCCCGTTGAGCGATGCGAACTTCAGGACCTCCGCGCTCCTCCCGGCCGGCACGCCGCGGAGGCGGCGGTAGAACTCGACGACCTCGCGCCCCGTCAGGGCGTCCGGGAACGACACCTTCTGGGGGAGGAACGAGAGCGCGCGGCGGGCTTCGGGGTGGGTGGCCGGACGGCCGTCGACGAGGACCTCCCCGGACGTCGGCAGGATGAGACCCGCCGCAGCCTTCAGGCAGGTCGTCTTCCCCGACCCGTTCGGGCCGAGGAGCGCGACGACCTCGCCGGCTTCGATCGAGAGATCGATGTCCCGCGCCGCGGGGTGATCGCCGTAGCTCTTCCCGAAGGACCGGAACGTGATCATCCGCGCCTCCCGACGAGGAGGATCGCAGATCCGGAGGCGAAAGCTCCGAACGAGGCCGCGAGGCCGGGGAGGCTGGCCCGGCTTCCTTCCCTGTTCGGCGTCGGGACCGCGGGGAGGCTCGGCGGGCGCGCGAGCGGGGAGCGGTCGACCGCGGCGACCTGCTCGAGGACGGGGAACGTCCTCTCCGCGACGCCGATCGCGGTCGCGGCGAAGCTCTGGGCGAAGAGGTCGGCCGCGAGGAGGTTGCCGCGGAGGTGGTCGAAGACGTTCGAGAGGCGGTACGGCCGGTCGCTCCGTCCGTCGCCGTCGAGGTCGGGCTCGTCGTTCTCCGACCAGTAGTTCCCGTCGAAGAC
>CAZNSS010000186.1:0-5370 GCA_964575465.1 uncultured Holophagales bacterium
GCCTTCCCCTTGATCATGTCGACGATGTTGAAGGCGACCTCGCGCGCCATGACGCCGGAGGGCATCCCGGTGCGCGGGGGCGTGGGGAAGATCGGCGTCCCCTTCGGGCTCTTCATCGGCTTGGAGATGGCGTGCGGCGGCGCGAAGGCGATGCCGACGGCGAAGAGGTTCCGGTACTTCGGCGACTGGTAGGTCCGGGGCCAGTCGTCGGGAGACCACTCCTCGTAGGGCTTGGCGGCGTAGTCGCCGTCGACGAGCATGAAGCCGCTCGGGGCGAAGAGGCTCGAGGTGACGTCGGCCCCGGCCCTGTCGAACGCCTTCAGGCCCACGCCCGCGAACGGCGGGAGGAGCATCCCGAAGTCGAACCTGAGCGACCGCTCCTCGCCGTCGAGCGTCTCGTACGAGACCTCGCCCGGGGCGACCTCCTTCACGCCGGCGCGGGTGATCCACTCGATCCCCCGCTCGGTGTAGAGCGACTCGGTGAAGACGCGGCTGTGGGTGACGTAGCCGCCCCGGCGGATGAACATGCCGCCCATCCCGAAGTCGCCCAGCTCGTGCTCGTTCGAGAGCCAGACGACCCGGGCCTTGTCGCGAACGCCGCGGCGCCGCAGCTCGAACTCGACGTTGAAGATGTACTCGAAGGCGGCGCCCTGGCAGGTGCAGTTGCCGTGGCCGGTGCCGACGAGGAGCGTCTGCTTCTCGCCCGCCTTCATCCGCGCGACGCACTCGTCGAGCGCCTTCGAGGCGTGGGCGGCGTGGTCGAAGGTGCAGACGGAGAGGCTGTTCTTCGCGGGGCCGAGGCCGGGCGTCGCGTCGAAGTTCAGCTTCGGGCCGGTGGCGTTGATGAGCCAGTCGTACGGGACCCGCTCTTCCTGGCCGGCCTTCCCGGGCTCGGTCAGCTCCACCCTGACGTAGGGCCTGCCGGCGTCGCCGTCGCCCTCCGGGTGGAGGCTCACGGCCTTCCCCTGGATGAACGTGATGCCCGTCTTCTCGTAGACGGGGCGGAGCGGGAACGTGACCTGCTCCGGGCTCATCACGCCGACGCCGACCCAGATGTTCGAGGGAATCCAGTTCCACTTGCCGTTCGGCGAGACGACGACGACCTCGTGGTCGCGGCCGAGCTTCCGCCGGGCGTGCAGGGCGGCGGTCTGCCCCGCGATGCCGGCGCCGAGGATGACGAGTCGGGCCATGGCGTTCCCTCCCGCGGCGGAATCCTATGACGAGACGGGCCCGCTCTCCCGTCATTTCGCCGCAGGACGCAATGACGCGGTGCGTCACGAGCGCCCGCCCGCCGGGTCGGGCCGATCGGGCGGGGCTCCCCCGCCATCTGTCCGGGGCGATCCCCGACAATCCGCCCCGTGAGCGCACCTTCGCCCCGTCGCCTTCGCATCGTCCACACCTCCGACTGGCACCTCGGGCAGACCCTCGTCGACCTCCCGCGCGAGGAGGAGCACCGCGCCTTCCTCGCGTGGCTCGTCGACAGGATCGCGGAGGAGCGGGCCGACGCCCTGCTCGTCTGCGGCGACGTCTTCGACACGGCGAACCCCTCGGCCGCCGCGCAGGCGGCCTGGTACGGCTTCCTGGCGGAGGCGCGGCAGCGGGTGCCGGCGCTCCAGACGATCGTCGTCGCCGGGAACCACGACTCGCCGGCCCGCCTCGAGGCGCCGGCGAGGGTCGTCGGGGCGCTCGGCGTGAAGGTGGTGGGGCTCCTGCCGAAGAGCGCCGGCCGCGTGGACGCGGAGTCGCTCGTGGCGCCGCTGAAAGGGAGCGACGGGAGGGTGGCCGCGTGGGTCGCCGCGGTGCCGTACCTGCGCGTCGTCGACGCGGGGGGATTCGACGACGAGGACGGCGACCGCCTCGTCGCGGGAGTGCGGGCGATCTACGCCGAGGTCCTCGACCTCGCGCGCGGCAGGCGAGAGGAAGGCCAGGCGCTCGTGGCGACGGGGCACCTCTTCATGAACGGCGCCACGACGAGCGACGGGTCGGAGAGGAAGATCCTGGGCGGGAACCTGAACGCCCTTCCGGACGACATCTTCCCCGGGGACGTGACGTACGCGGCGCTCGGGCACCTCCACCGGCCGCAGCGGGTCGCGGGGCGCGACGCGGTGCGCTACTCCGGCTCGGTCATCCCGCTCGCGCTCGACGAGGAGCCCTACCCGCACCAGGTCCTCGTCGTCGAACTCGTGGACGGGCGGCTCGCCGGGGTGCGGGAGCTGCGGGTGCCGAGGAGGATCGGGATCCTGCGCCTGCCGGAGAAAGGGGCGGCGCCGCTGGATGAGGTCCTCGAGCGCCTGCGTGCGCTTCCGGAGGCGAGAGAGAACGGCGGCGGGTCGGACCTGAGGCCCTTCCTCGAGGTGCGCGTCCTCCTCGAGAAGCCGGAGCCGACGCTCCGGGCCCTCGTCGACGAGGCGCTCGAGGGGAAGGACGCGCGGCTCGTGAAGATCACCGCGACCGGCACGGGAACGGGAGCGCCCCTCTCGGGTGGCGCGAGCGCCGACCTCAACGACCTCGGGCCGGAGGAGGTCTTTCGGAGGAAGTGGGCGAAGGAGCACGGGGGAGAGCCCGGGCCCGAGCACCTCGCGGCGTTCCACGAGCTCGTCGAGGCGGCCGAGAGGGACGAGGTGGCGCGATGAGGATCCTCGCGATCCGCGGCCGGAACCTCGCGAGCCTCGCGGGGGACTTCGAGCTCGACTTCCGGACCGGCCCGCTGGCCGAGGGCGGTCTCTTCGCCATCACCGGTCCGACGGGCGCCGGGAAGAGCACGCTCCTCGACGCGCTCTGCCTCGCGCTCTTCGACCGGACGCCGCGCCTGGACGACCGGGGAGGGGTCCTGATCGGGCAGGAGGGGGAGGCGGACGACGAGAAGGTCCGTTCGACCGACGTCAAGTCGCTCCTCCGGCGGGGCGCCGCGGAGGGGAAGGCCGAGGTCGACTTCGTCGGGCGCGACGGCCGGGAGTGGCGCGCGACCTGGAGCGTGCGGCGGGCGCGAGGGAAGGCGAAGGGGAAGATCCAGGACCAGGCGGTCGCGCTGGTCGACCTCGCCACCGGCGACGCCGTGCCGGGAACGAAGAAGGAGACGCTGAAGGCGATCGAGGAGAAGGTCGGCCTCAGCTTCGACCAGTTCCGGCAGTCGGTTCTCCTCGCGCAGGGAGAGTTCGCGCGCTTCCTGAAGGGGGACGGCAACGAGCGGGCGCAGCTGCTCGAGCGGATGACCGGGACGGAGATCTACAGCCGCATCTCGAAGGCCGCCCACGAGCGGAAGAAGTCGACCGAGGCTGCGGTGAAGGCGGCGGAGACGGCGCTCGAGGGCGTGCGCGTTCTCGGGGAAGAGGAACGCGCGGCGGCGGAGGAAGGGCTGGTGGAGGCCGCGAAGGGAGCCGTCGCGGCGCAGGAGAGGGTCTCGGGTCTCGAGGAGCTGGCGCGGAAGGCCGCGGCGAGGGGCGAGCTCGCGCGGAAGCGGGCGGCGCGGGAGAAGGAAGAGGTCGAGGCCCGAAGGGCGGAAGCCGAGGCCGCCGGGCGTCAGGCTGCGGCCGAGTCGAGCCTCGCGGAGGCGGAAGCGGCCGTCGCCCGGCTCGTCGAGGAGCGGGCCGGGCTGGAGCCGGAGATCTCGGCGGCGCGGGAAGCGGACGGCACCCTCGTGGCGGAGGCGAGGAACCTCGGGGCCGCGCGGAAGAAGCGGGACGACGCGGTGGCCCGGGCCACCGCGGAGCGGAAGGCCGCCGACGACGCGGCCGCGCTCGCGCGGGGAAACCGCGTCGCCGTGGAGGCCTCGGAGGCACGGCTCGCGGGGATGGCTGCGGCGAAGCCGATCGTCGACCGGCGGGAGGCGTGGACCCGAAGTCTCGAGGAGCTGGATCGCCTCGCGAAGGAGAGGAGCGGCTGGGAGGAGCAGCGAGGGAGGGAAGAGGAGGCCGGCGCCCGGGCCCGCGAGGGAGTCGAGGCCGAACGCGCGGCGATCGCCCGGGTGACGACGCTTCTCGAGGCGACGAAGACGGAGCACGAGGCCGTCGCGGCGGCGTGCCTCGAGGCCTACGCGCTGGAGACACGGCGCGCGGCGCTCGTCTCCGGGAAGCCGTGCCCGCTCTGCGGCGCGACGGAGCACCCGTGGGCCGGCGGGGCGCCTGCCGGGGATGCAGCGCACGGGGACTCCGAGCTGCGCCTCTCGGACCTGGAACGGGAGAGGTCGCTCCGGGAGGAGCTCGCTGAGCGGGCGAGGGAGAAGGCGGGACACGAGGCGGCGCTGCGGAGCGGGGAGACCGCGGCCCTCCTGGCGGCGTCGCGCGTGGGCGAGGCGGACCGGCGGCTCGAGAGCCTGGCCGGGGCGGAGGTTGCGGAGCGGAAGCGGCTTGCCGAGGCTCTCTGGGGGCGGCCGGAGCTGGTGGAGCGCGCCGGGAGCGACCCGGCCGCCGTGAGGGAGGCGCTCGTCGCCGAGGCCGACGCCTGGACGAGCGAGGCGGAACACCTCGAGGAGGGGCGACCGATCCAGGCCGGGCTCGATTCCGTCCTTGCGGAGGCGGAAGCGCGCGCGAAGGCGGCGGAGGGAGAGGCGGCGAGGGCCGAGGAGCAGGTGAAGGAGCAGGCCGCGACGCACGACGTGATCTCCGCGCAGCGGGCGGCGCTCCTCTCGGGGCGCCCGGTCGACGAGGTCGAAGGAGAGCTGAAGGGCCGGGAGAGGGGGGCCGCCGAGACGTCGGCGAAGGCCCGGACCGCCCGGGACACGGTGCGAATCGAACGGGCGCGGGCCGAGGAGAAGGTCCGGGAGGCGGCGAGCCGGCGCGAGGAGGCCGGGGTTGCCGAGCGGGAGGCCGGGGAGGCGCTCGCGGAATCGCTCCGGGCCGCCGGCCTCGCGGACGAAACGGCCCTCGAGGCGGCGCGAGCGGAGGCGAAGGACGCCGCCGCCGTGGCGCAGGGTCGACGGACCGAGGCGGAGGTGCGCCTCCGGCAGGACGAAGAGGCGCGCCGCCTGAAGGCCGAGCACGGCGAGAAGCTGGAGGCGGCGCGGCGCGAGGCGAAGGTCTGGGGAGAGCTGGGGGCGGCCATCGGGCACCACGACGGCGCGGAGTTCCGGCGGTTCGCGCAGGGGCTGACGCTCGACGCCCTCGTCGCCCACGCCAACGCGCACCTCGTCGACCTCGCGAAGCGCTACCGGCTCGAGCGGGTGCCGAAGGCCGACCTCGACCTGATGGTCGTCGACCAGGACATGGGGGGCGAGGCGCGCAGCGTCCACGGCCTCTCGGGGGGCGAGACGTTCCTCGTCTCCCTCGCGCTCGCACTCGGGCTCTCGTCCCTCGCGACGCGGAAGACGCGCATCGAGTCGCTCTTCGTCGACGAGGGCTTCGGCGCGCTCGACCCCCGGACGCTCGACACGGC
>CAZNSS010000186.1:5470-7364 GCA_964575465.1 uncultured Holophagales bacterium
GCCGCCGACGCCCGTCCTCCACCCGGGGACGATGGAGCCGGTGACGCCCGACTTCCTCTCCGTCCTCTTCCCGATGAACATCGTGATGCAGGAGGTGTCGCCGGAGCGCTGGGTGGAGGTCCCCGAGCCGGTGCGGGAGATCTACCGCCTCTGGCGGCCGACGCCGATGATCCGGGCGTTGCGCCTGGAGAGGGCGCTCGGCACCCCCGCGCACATCTACTTCAAGAACGAGAGCGTCAGCCCCGTCGGCTCGCACAAGGCGAACACGGCGGTCCCGCAGGCCTTCTACAACAAGGAGGCCGGGACGAAGGCGCTGACGACCGAGACGGGCGCGGGGCAGTGGGGGACGGCGCTCGCGATGGCCTGCAACTTCTTCGACCTCGACCTCGAGGTCTACATGGTGCGGGTCTCGTACCACCAGAAACCGTACCGCCGGATCGTCATGGAGAACTACGGGGCGCACGTCTTCGCGAGCCCCTCCGACCGGACGCACTTCGGCCGGAAGATGCTCGAGGAGGACGAGGACTGCCCGGGCTCGCTCGGCATCGCGATCTCCGAGGCCGTCGAGGTCGCCGCGACGAGCGGCGGGGCGAAGAAGTACAGCCTTGGGTCGGTGCTGGGGCACGTGATGATGCACCAGACGGTGATCGGCCTCGAGGCGCTCGAGCAGATGGAGATGGCGGGCGAGTACCCCGACGTCGTCATCGGCTGCGCGGGGGGCGGCTCGAACTTCGCGGGCTTCACCTTTCCGTTCGTCCACCGGAACATCACCGAGGGGAAGAAGACGCGGATCCTCGCGGTCGAGCCGGCTTCCTGCCCCACCCTCACGAAGGGACGCTACACGTTCGACTACGGCGACGCGGCTGCGATGGCGCCGATCGTCAAGATGTACACGCTCGGGCACACGTTCATGCCGCCGGGAATCCACGCGGGCGGCCTGCGCTATCACGGCATGGCGCCCACGGTGAGCGCGCTCGTCGCGAGCGGCCACATCGAGGCGCGGACGGCGCGCCAGCTCGAGACGTTCGAGGCAGCGGTGCAGTTCTCGCGGGCCGAGGGGATCATCCCGGCGCCGGAGTCGGCGCACGCGATCCGCGCGGCGATCGACGAGGCGATCCGGTGCCGGGAGACGGGCGAGAGGAAGGTCATCGCCTTCAACCTCTCGGGCCACGGTCACTTCGACATGACCGCCTACCAGAGCTACCACCACGGGCTCCTCGAGGACTTCGAGTACCCCGATCACGCCGTCGAGGAGGCGATGTCGCACCTGCCGGTGGTGCCCTGAGCCTCGTCGCCGTCGTGGCGGAGAAGCCGAGCGTCGCGCGCGACGTGGCGGCGGTGCTCGGCGCGACCAGGCGGGGGGACGGCTGCCTCGCGGGGCCGGGGTACGTCGTGACCTGGGCGATCGGGCACCTCGTCGCGTTCGCCGAGCCGGGGCAGATGCGCCCGGAGTGGCAGACGTGGAGGCGCGACCAGCTCCCGATGCTCCCCGAGGCGTGGCCCCTCGTCGTCCTCGACCGCGCGAAGGACCAGTTCGCCGCGGTGAAGAGGGTCCTCGGCGACCCCGACGTGACCGAGGTCGTCTGCGCGACGGACGCGGGACGCGAGGGAGAGCTGATCTTCCGGCAGCTCTACGAGGCGGCCGGCTGCCGGCGCCCGGTGAAGCGGCTCTGGATCTCGTCGCTCACGCCGGAGGCGATAAGGGAGGGCCTCGCGAGGCTGAAGCCGGCGCGGGAGTACGACCGGCTCGCCGACGCGGCCCGCGGTCGCAGCCGCGCCGACTGGCTCGTGGGGATGAACTTCTCCCGCGCCTTCACGCTGGCGCACGGCGAGGCGCTGACGGTGGGGCGCGTCCAGACGCCGACGCTCGCGATGCTCGTGGAGCGCGAGCTGG
>CAZNSS010000187.1:0-7328 GCA_964575465.1 uncultured Holophagales bacterium
TGCGTAGCAGGCCGGGCAGAGGACATCGTTCTCTATGAAGAGGAAGACGCCGCAGGAGGTGCAGGCGGCGGGGCGGGCGGGCTCGGCGGCGGGCATCTCCCCGGCAAAGTGGGGGGGGCCTCCTCTGCACTCGTTTGCCAAGTGAGCCACGTGAGCCGCGGTCGGCACCTCGGGCACCTCGGCGGAAACAGGAAGTGAGCCAAGTGAGCCACGAAATACGAAAAGTGAGCCAGGCACCGGCGGGGAGGGCGGCTGAGGAGGGATTTCGGTAGCGGTTGAGCCTGAGCGAGTTAGGCCGGACCACCGGAAGTCCCGTCTCATGCTACGGCCTCCTCTGGGGGTATCTGGCTCACTTGGCTCACTTGGCTCACGATTCCAGATAGGGGGGGTCCAAAGTTCGGGAAGGCCAGGTGGAGGAGGTGAATTCGCCCGACGGAGCCCGGGAGTCCGGACCGGCGGACGGTGGCGGTCCGTTCCCCGCGGGTGATGAGGCGGCCGGCCTCGGCGAGCCGCTTCCAGAGGGTCACCTTCGACGAGGGCAACGGGTCGTTCTGGTGCCCGGCGAGGTCCTGCACCGCGGCGTAGGTCGCCTCTGGGTCGAGGAGGAGCCCCTTGCCGCGGGCATCGGCGTCCGCGCGAGCCTCCGCCCAGCCGATGCACTTCCCGCGGGGGACCGCGCCGTCCCAGCCGAGAGCATCGGCGTGGAAGGCTGGGCGCTGTCCGGTCACGGCGTCCTTGACGTGGGCCGTGCCGCTCGAGAAGACGCTCGAGAGGAGCGCGTCGAATCTGCGAACCGGGTCCGCGGCCTCGAGCGTGCTTTGCTGTGCAGCCCCGATCTCGAGGAGAGCTTCCCAGGTCGAGCCACGGAGGTCGTCCGCCTCGCGGGCCTCGAGCGCGCCGACGTCCTGCGCGAAGTAGAGGAACTGCTCGATGCCGTAGAAGAGATTCCCGACGGCCTCCGGGGTTCGGCGGTGGGCTGAGTCGGACTGGTAGGCGAGTGCGCGGAGCTCGTCGCACCGGGCGGCGGCGGTGCGGTGTACCTCGTCGAAGCGGCCGGCCATGTGAGCCACGTAGGCCGCCATCGCCCGGGAGAACGTGCCGTCTCGGCCGAGCCGCTGCGCGACCGTGAGCCGGGCAAAGTCAACGTCTCCTGGCTCCACCTCGAGAATGAGGACGCGGGCTCGCGCGCTCTGGAGGCGAGGCAGGTCCTCGGCGGTCGACACGACCATGCCGCGAGGCACGTACCGGGGGCGGAGTGAGCCGTCCGAACGCATCCGGCCGCGACCTGTTCCGTTGCCGACGGCGCGGAAGATCCGCTCGATGTTGGCGTGCGCCCGGGATTGGTCCTCGCGCGAGCCGGAGGGGGCGAAGTCGTCGACGACGACGACGATGTCTTTTGCCGCGAAGGTGGCTCGCTCGATGGCGTTCGGCGTGTCTGCCCACGCGGCGGGGAGGGATTTCGCGTGGAAGCGGCAGCCGTAGAACTGCATCCCACGAGCGGCGAGTTCCGACTTTCCCGTGCCCGTCTTCCCGACGTAGAGGAGCCCTTCCGGGGCGGACACCATGTCGCACGTCGGGGCGCGGAAGACGGCGGCCAGGAGCGGAGCGGTCAGGGTCAGCGGGGCGAGGGAGAGGACGGCGTCGAGACTCTGCCGGACCACATCACGCACGTCGTCTTCGCCCGGGGGCTCGGGGAGGTCGACGAGAGAGAGTGAGCCGAGGTCGCCGAGTGCTACGTCGACGTCTGCTTGGTTGCCGTTCGCGGTGAGGGCGCCGCCAGCGTGGAGGAACCCGTGGGTTCCGTCCTCGAGCCGGCGCCAGCCGGTGTGCTGGTAGACGGTGCGGCGGGCCGGCGGGGGAGACAGGAGCTGGATCGCATCGCGGGTCCGGTCGCGGGTTGTCTGCCCGGCGGAAAGCCGCGGCCTGGCTCCCCACGCGGAGGGAATCCAGTTGAGGCTGGTGAACTGCGCGGCTGGTACCTCGGCGGGGGCGAGCTTCGTTCCGTCGTCGAGGTTGCCGTCGACGATGAAGACGTGTTTCTTCTCGGCGCCGTCGTCAATCGTCCGCTCCTCGGAGATCGTCGCGGTGAAGTTCGTGAGCACGACCGTCTCGACGGTCTGCGCCGTCTCCTTCTTCCAGACCAGGCGGCCTCCCTGCACCTCATACGGGCCGACGCCGAAGGGGCGGGGGTTGGGGGCGCGGTCGCGCCGGAGAGTCCACGTGATCTTGTCGCGGAGCCAGCGGTCGGAGGCGTAGCGGTCGATCTCGCTCTGGCTTCGTCCGCCCGGATCGGCGTCGCGGATCGCTCCCTGCAACGCAGTGACGAGTGAGGCGACGTCGGTGCCGCGGGCACCGTGTACCTTCACGTAGGCCGAGATAGCCGACTTGATGGGGTCGCAGAAGCCGAGCTCCGATCCGATGCTCGCCATGTGGCCTTCGAAGTCGGCGGCGGGGCCAAGTCCGTGACGAGAGCCGCGGTCAGGTGGGGGAGCGGCGGCGGGGATCTCGAGGATGGCCGTCCGGTTGGCTCCGTGGCGGAGCCCGATGCGCCGGCCAGCGAGCGGGTCGGCGAGCCCCGGGCCGAAGATGGGGGCGGCCGTGTAGTGGGGCTGAACTGGGCGAAAAACGGCTGGATCTACGACCTTCCGGCTCGCGGCCACATTGACGGCGAGAGCCCACCTCGTAAGGTCGTCGTCGGTGTAGGCCCGGTCGAGGAGCGCGAAGAGGTGGAGCGAGAGGTAGCCGGGCTTCATCCCCTGCGAGGAGCCCCACGAGTAGACGACGTCGGCCGATGCGAAGCCGGACGGGAGGAGCTCGAGGACGTAGTCGAGCGCGGCCTCGCCGTCGGCCACCGGGTCGATTCCGTCGGGGGCCGGCGAGAGGTCGCAGTCGAGCATCGCCCACTGCCGGGCGCACGGCTCAAACGTGGCGGGGGCCGTAACGGCGCCGTCGTCGGCGAGCTCGGGGTACAGGAGCCGGCGGCACCGGGCGAGGTCGACGCGCTCCCGAGGGGTGCCGCGGACGATATAGGTCCGGGGTTCGGCCTGGAGGATGACGAGCTTCCCGTGCAGGTCCTCGAGGTCGGAAAACTCCACCTTGCGCGCGCTGAATTCCTTCGCGTTGCCGTAGGCCGTCACCGCCGGCTTGCCGGTCAGGGGGTCGAGGTGGAAAGACTTCGTCGCCAGGTGCGTGCGCGACGTGAGGGCGGTGAAGCCGAGCGGCGAGCTCACTGCGGCCTCCCGTCGAGCTCCTGCGAGATCCGCTGCTCTGTGGCGTCGGTCTGGTCAGGCCGGGCATAGCAGTCGTCGCAGAGCGTGTAGAAGATGGTCCTGTCGCCCCCGGCCGGTGCTCCCCAGAGGCGGGAGTCGGCAGGGATGAAGACGCCGGTCATGCTCGACTGGGCGCCGCAGAGGAGACACGGCGGGTGCGTCCGCCCGAAGTGGTCGAGGATGGCTTCGACGACGCTCATGCCGCCTCCCGGCTGCCAGCCGGCCAGGTGAGGCCGACGGCGTAGGCGAGGCCAGCCGGCCAGCCGTAGAAGCGGCGGAAGGGGAGGCGGGGGAACGGGCGACGGTAGGGGCGGGACGGGGTACGCTTGTCGGGCGTAGACTCGGTGGGCCAGCTGCTTACTTTGTTCTGCGCCGCCCGGTTTCCTCGCGCCAACGGGGAGCCGGGCACCTTCGTCTCTGGGGCTCGTCGTCGTCTCATGCCGCGTCTCCTTCCCCGGCGAGCCGCTCGAGCTCGGAGTAGGGAATCAGGACGCAGCGGCCGCGCTTGATTGCCCGGATCTCGTGGCGGGCGATCATCCCGGCGAGGCCGCGCACGGAGATCCCGACGATGCTCGGGGCGTCTGCGAGGCGGACGGCCAGGGGCTTGGCAGTGGGGCGGGGACGCTTGCGGGAGTGGGCTTCGGTCATTCGTGCTCCTTACGGTTTGGTGCGCCGTGGCGCGGTTGCAGGTCCATGAAGCCATCGGTCAGGTGGCGAGTGAAGCGTCTTGCTCCTACCGGTAGGGCCATTTCTGCGCTCACGACGTCACAGGGCGCCGGAGGCCGCCCGGGCGGAACGGGATTCCGGCTAGCGTCAAGCGCGAGAGGCAATGGGGCGGTGCGCTTCATGTCGCCATGAAGCCACCGGCGCGCACGGTGGTAAACAAATTCACGGCGCAATTGGGCCGGAAAGTCGGCGGGGTCGGGCTGGAAGCCGAAGGCGGCCCGGCGTCTGCCAGGCGGACGAGTAGCGTCCTGGGTGGCTCTGGAATCCAACGGCGGGGCGGACGGCGCGACGGGGCCGCGCTCTATCCCGGTTCGTCCCTTACCGCTGTTGCTCGAGGTGGTCCCGCTTACCAGCAAGACCGGCGGAGGTCGAATCCCATCGGGGACCTCCCACTGATCGAACGTAAGGGTAGCGCGAGGTGCGGCAGGGAGCAAGGGGACGGCCACCGAATGACTATCGGACCGAGTAGTTGCTGACGTAGTAGTTGCACGTTGCACGTCCCGTCCTCCTGCACGTCCCGGGCGAAGAGGTCGGGGACGGAGGAGCGCGGGGGACGTGCAGTCCGCTCGGCAGGGGGATCAATCCCTGCCGTCCTCCGCCCCCGATGGCTTACATGGCGGAGCTCCCCGCGACGAGCTCGAGGCGCGCCGGCTTGTCTGCGGTGCTCACGCGCGTCACTTTACGCGTCACCGCGTCACCCGAATGGCGCGCTTACTGCGTGTTCACGCGAGGGGCGAAAACGGCCTCAAAGCCGCTCTGCTAGTGATCCGCGTGGGTGTGCCGTGGGGTGCCGAAAACAGGGCGTCGCCTGAATGGCATTCAGGAGGTCGACAGTTCGATCCTGTTCAGCTCCACCATTTATTCTGTGAGGGTTAGCGCCGGGCGAGTCCCGGCGTTCCTGTTTTCGGGGGCTCCCGCGCCTCCATCCCCGTCGCCGGGCCCGCCGCGTGCTCAGTCCGCGTCCCCGAAGCCCTCCGGGTTCTGCTCCTGCCAGCGCCAGCTGTCGGCACACATCGCGTCGAGGCCGCGGACGGCCTTCCAGCCCAGCTCGGCTTGCGCCTTCGACGGGTCGGCGAAGCACCGGGCGATGTCTCCCGGCCGCCGGGGCACGAAGCGGCAGGGGATCGCGCGCCCCGAGGCCTTCTCGAACGCGCGGACGACCTCGAGGACGCTGCACCCGCGCCCCGTTCCCAGGTTCCAGACGCGGGTGCCGGGCCCCTCGGCGAGCTTCTCGAGGGCCTTCACGTGGCCGAGCGCGAGGTCGACCACGTGAATGTAGTCCCGCACGCCGGTCCCGTCCGGTGTCGGGTAGTCGTCACCGAAGATGCTCAGGGCCTCGCGGCGGCCGACGGCGACCTGCGAGACGTAGGGCATCAGGTTGTTCGGGATGCCGCGCGGGTCCTCGCCGATCCGCCCGCTCTCGTGAGCGCCGACCGGGTTGAAGTAGCGGAGGAGGGCGATGCTCCACGAGGGATCGGCCGCCGCGACGTCGTTGAGCACCTGCTCGACGACGAGCTTGCTCCGCCCGTAGGGATTCGTCGGCGTTCCCACGGGGAAGTCCTCGCGGATGGGGACCGAGGCGGGGTCGCCGTAGACCGTCGCGGACGAGCTGAAGACCATCGTCCTGACGCCGGCCGCGGACATCGCCTCGAGCAGCGTCACGCTTCCCGATACGTTGTTGTCCCAGTAGAGGAGCGGCTTCTCCACCGACTCGCCCACCGCCTTCAGCCCGGCGAAGTGGATGACGGCGTCGACGCGGTGGTCGCGGAAGAGGGCGTCGAGGGCCGCCCGGTCGCGGACGTCGCCTTCGACGAAGGGACAGCTCCGGCCGGCCAGCTCGGCCACCCGCGCGAGCGACTCCCTGCGGGCGTTCGAGAGGTTGTCGAGGACGACGACGTCGTGGCCGGCCCCGAGGAGCTCGACGCAGGTGTGCGAACCGATGTAGCCGGCACCGCCGGTGACGAGGATCTTGCTCATGGTCTCCCCGCGGCGCGAGGCGAGGCCGGGCCCCGGACGCCGTCTCGGCAAACGTTACCAGCTTCGCGCGCGCCCTTCCCTCAGTTCCAGTGCTTCAGGCGCGGCCAGAGCTCGGGAAGCGGTGTCTTCAGGCCTCGGCAGACCCAGATCGGCCCGTTCTCCTCGGCCATTCCCCAGGGGTGCTCGTGCCGTCCCGCCTCCTCGACCGAAGAGCAGACCCGTTCGAGGCTCTCGCGGTCGTCCTGGAGGACGACGAGGACGTCGCCACGGAAGCCGCGGGGGCCCCAGAAGAAGTGGTTCTGGTGGGCCGAGATCGCCCGCGGCAGTCCGAGCGCCGGGCCGAAGCGGTTGATCGCCCCCGCCTCGCCGTAGTTGTTCGCGAAGATCGCGGCGCGCGCGCGTTCCTCGGGGGAGAGGGCGTTCCAGACTTTCGCGACGTCGGCGACGAGCTCCGGCCACCCGAACTGGTCGCCGAACATCTGTGGCAGCGGCCCGCGGTGAGCGACCTCGGATCTCGCCGGCGTGAAGCCGATCGCCTTCGTGTAGGAGACGAAGGCGGGCGGCTCGAGGACCGGGAGGACGAGCGGGGCCGCGGGGAGGGAGAAGAGGACGGCCCAGGCCGCGGCGGCGACGCGGGGCCAGGCGCGCCCGGCAAGACGGCGGCGCCGCTCCATCCACTCGTCGAGCGCGACCGCCCCGGCCGCGAGGACGACCGGGAAGACCGGAGTCAGGTAGTAGCCCTTCGCCTTCATCGCGAACATGAGGACGAAGAAGACGGCGAACGCGCTCCCGAGAGCGCGGTACCGGCCCTTCCGGGCGAAGAGGAGCCAGGCGAGGCCGCCGAGCCAGAGCGGCAGGAGATGCGGTCCCTGCTGCAGCACCTGCGTCAGGACGAACGGGCCCGGGCCCAGGACGACGTTCTTGCCGGTGCGGGCGACGTTCCGGAGGTCCTCGAGGGTGGGGAAGCCGTTCGCGGCCTGCCAGAGGAGGTTCGGCAGGAAGACGAGGAGCGCGACCGCCGCCCCGGCCCACGGCCACGGCGTCGCGAGCGCGCGGCGCATCGGCGAGAGGAGGAGCCCGGCGACGACGGCGACGCCGAAGAAAGCCGTCGAGTGCTTGTTCAGGAGGCCCAGCCCCGCGAGGAGGCCGAAGAGGAGCCAGAGGCGCGGGGAGGCGCCGTCGGCGATCCGGACGACGACGAGCGCGCACCCCGTCCAGAGGAGCGGCTCGAAGACGTTCATCGAAAAGAGGCCCGCGATGGCGAGGAAGATCGGCGTCGCGAGCGCCGCGACGGCCGCGAGGCCCTGCGCGGCGCGGCTCCCGCCGAGCCGCCACGCGAGGAGGCCGGTCAGGAGG
>CAZNSS010000188.1:0-7261 GCA_964575465.1 uncultured Holophagales bacterium
CTCCGCTACATGTACGACCCGGCCAAGGACGGCCAGTCCGCCGACTACTACCCGACCCGCAACTACTCCGGCACGTGCTCCCCGTCGAGCAGCAACGACCAGTGTGGCGTCCACACGAACAGCGGCATCGCGAACCTCTTCTTCTTCCTCCTCTCGCAGGGCGGGACCCATCCCCGCAGCAAGACGACCGTTTCCGTGGCCGGCGTGGGGATCGCGAAGGCGGAGCAGATCTGGTACCGCGCCCTCACCGCCTACATGACCTCGACGACGACCTTCCAGGGAGCCCGGACGGCCACCGCGAGTGCCGCGTCGGACCTCTACGGCGGGACGTGCACGGCCGAGTGGACGGCCGTCCAGAAGGCGTGGGACGCCGTCGGTGTCCCGGGAACCTGGTCCTGTGGGACGACCTACTCGATCGCCGGGAACGCCGGGACGAGCGGAGCGACGGTGACGGCGGGCAGCGCTTCGGCGACGTCGGACGCGGGCGGCAACTACACGATCGCCGGCCTCGCCGCCGCGACGTACACGGTTTCCGCCGCGAAGTCGGGCTGCACGTTCTCCCCGGCCTCCGTCTCCGTCACCGTCGGCCCGAGCGCGACGGGGAAGAACTTCACGGCGACCTGCTCGAGCGGCGACACGGCCCTGACGAGCGGCGTGACCCTGACCGGGCAGAGCGTCGCCGCGAGCGCCTGGAAGTACTACACCATCGACGTCCCGTCGGGGGCGACGAGCCTGACGATGGCGACGACGAGCGCCACGGGCGACGTCGACATCTACACGCAGTTCAACGCCAGGCCCACCTCCTCGTCGTACACCTGCCGCCCGTATACCTCCTCGGGCAACGAGACCTGCACGGCGACGAACCCGAGCGCGGGCCGCTGGTACCTCGGCGTCTACGGGTACGCCGCCGGGAGCTACTCGGTGACCGCCACGGTCGTGACGGGCACGACGACGTACTCGATCGCCGGGAGCGCCGGAACGAGCGGGGCGACGGTGACGGCCGGCAGCGCCTCGGCGACGTCGGACGCGAGCGGCAACTACGCGATCGCCGGCCTGGCCGCCGGCACCTACACGGTGGCCGCGAGCAAGTCGGGCTGCACGTTCTCCCCGACCTCGCTTTCGGTCACGGTCGGCCCGAACGCCACCGGGAAGAACTTCACGGCGACCTGCGGCGGCGGCGGGCAGGTCGAGCGCATCGCCAACGGAGGCTTCGAGACGCTCACGGCCTCGACGAACAGCGCGCCGGACGGCTCGTGGTCCCGCACGGCCTACACCGGGACGAGCTTCAACACGCTCATCGCGGGCGGCACGGCCCCGCGGACCGGGACGGACTACTCGTACTTCGGGGTCTACGCCTCCTCGTCGCAGACGGTGACGAGCGCAAACGCGGTGATCCCCGCGGCCGCGACGAGCGCCACCCTCACGCTCTACGTCTCGATCGTGACGGCCGAGACGACGACGGCGACCGCCTACGACAAGCTCTCGGTCCAGCTCGTCGACGCCACGACGGGGTCGGTCCTCGCGACGCTCGGGACCGTCTCGAACCTCGACAAGACGGGGAGCGCGACGACGTACGCACTGAAGAGCTACACCGTGACGAGCTACAAGGGGAGGACCGTGAAGGTCCGCTTCGCGGCCACGAACGACTCCTCGCTCGTGACGACGTTCCGGATCGACGACGTCAGCCTGAAGTCCGACGGCTGAGGGCTGCCGGGGGAGGGGCCCGATCGGGCCGCCGGGGGGAGGAGAGCGATCTCCTCCCCCCTTTCCCTTCTCAGAGGCTCCGCGTCCTCGTCATCATCGAGAAGAGCCGGGCGCCCTTCGGGACCGACGAGAAGGCGTGGAAGAGGAGGACGACGCCGTCCTCGGGTGCCTTCACTTCCGTGATGGCGTCGGCGGATCGCGGGGGGAGCCGGCAACGGGAAGGATCGACGAGGCGGACGACGACGTCGCCGGCCTTCACGGGCGTCCCGGGCTCGACGGCCAGGTCGACGAGACCGCCGACGGGCGCGTGGAGGGATCGGTAGTCGCCGATGGAGCAGGCCGTGATCCGCGCCGGTGGCGCCTCGGGCTCGCCGTCGAGGATTCCGTAGTGCCGGAGGGCGGACGCGATCCTCCGCGCGTCTTCGCGCCCGGCATCGAGGGAGAAGGCGTTCATCGACCCGAGCTCGACCGTGTAGCCGTCGGCCAGCCGGGGGACGTCGTCGCGGCCGATCCGCTTGAACGCCTCGGAGAGGTCCTGCCACGGGACGAAGGACGCTTCGTCGAGGGCGCCGCCGAAGCGGGCCGGCACCTCGAGGACGAACGGGAAGCCGAAGGCCCGCGCCGCCGCCAACGCCCCTTCCGGCGCGTAGAGATAGCGGGGGGCGCGGTCGCCGGTGTGGAGGTCGAGGACGAGGTCGGCCTCCACCGCCATCCGCTGGATCGCGAGGACGAAGTCGAGGCGGGCGTCGGTGCCCCAGACGCGGGACTCCTCCTCGATCGCGTCGAGCGCGGCCTTCAGGGACTCCCGGAACTCCTCGCGGATGTCGCCGATGGGGGAGGACTCGTGCGCGGCGGCGAAGGAGTCGACGTCGACGTACGAGGCTGCCGACGCCGACCGGGAAGGACCGGTGAGATAGAGGTACCCGCGGTTGAAGTTGTTCCCCGACAGGAAGTCGTAGACCCCGGCGACGTAGTCCCCGACCTGCTGGTTCGCCGAGACCGGGTTCACGCGCGGAACGAGGACGACCGTGCCCCGGAGCGATTCCCGCTCGAGGAGGTCGAAGAGCGCGACGATTGCGGCGTTCCCCTGGAGCTCGCCCCCGTGGACGTTGGCCTGCAGGTAGGCGAAGGGGCGTTCCTGGCGCCCGCGCGCGATGAAGACCGGTGCGGTCAGCTCGTGCCCGGTCGCGTTGGTTCGGACGACGATGTCCCGCCGCTCCCATTTCGGCATGAGGCTCTCCTTGAACTCGAGTCTAGCGAAGAGAGGAGCCCGACCGTCGGCTCGACCGACGGTCGGGCTCCTTCCGGTGATTGACACGACCCCGAATTGGCGGTACCTTGTCGCGGTGTTGAGATCAAATCTCAAGACGCGCCTCCCCGGCCGAGGAAGCCGCCCTCCATTGCTGCTGCTGCTCCTCCTCCTCCTCCCCTTGTCCGCCTCGGCCGGGGGGGCGCTTTCCACCGCGGCACCGGAGGTCGTCCGGGCGCGCTGGCTCATGGGGACGGTTCTCGAGGTGCGCCTTCCGGCCTCGACGCCCGACGCCGACGCCCTCGCAGAGTTGGCGTTCCGGGAGGTCACGATGGTAGAGGGGATCGCGTCCCTCTGGAGGCCCGGGACGGAGCTCGCGGAAGTGCACGCGCACGCGGCGGCCGGTGAGGCGGTCGTCCTCTCCGAGACGCTGGGAGACCTGGTCCACCGGGCCCTTCGAATGGCCGACCTGACCGGCGGCGCGTTTTCGCCCGCGGTCGGCGCCCTCGTCTCGGCGTACGACCTGCGCGGCGAAGGGCGGTGGCCGTCCGAAGCGGAACGGAACAGGGGCGTCTCGCTCGCCGATCCGGACGGAGTCCGATACGACCCGGCAACGCGTACGCTCGTCCTCGCAAAAGGGGTCACCCTCGATCTGGACGGCATCGCGAAGGGCTTCGCCCTCGATCGCGCGGCCGCGGCGCTCCGGGCCCGGGGCGTCGAGGACGCGCTCCTCAACTTCGGCGGCCAGCTCCTCGCCCTGGGGCCCCCGGCGGAGCGCCCGCCCAGGGAGGCGATCGTCGCCTCTCCCTCGGACCCCGCGGTCCCGGTCCTGTCCGTGCCCCTCCGCAACGCCTCCCTCTCGACCTCGGCGAGCTCCGAACGACTGCGGACGGTCGCAGGGAGAGAGGCGGGCCACCTCCTCGATCCCCGGACGGGGACCCTCGTCACCCTCACCGGATCGGTCTCGGTCCTCGCCTCCGACGGCGCCACGGCCGACGCGCTCTCGACGGCCTGGGCCGTCGAAGGACCGGACGGCTACCGTCGCTCCGAGCCGGGATCGGCCGTTCGGCGGGCGGGGGCCGTGGCGTTCGCGGTCCCGGCCCGGCGAGGCGGCTGCGAGACCCTGACCGATCGCCCGTTCGAGCGGCTCCGGCCGCCGGCTCGCGTCACCGACGCGGCCCCTCGACGACCCTGAAATCGAGTACGAAGGAGATGCGAATGAGACGAAGGTGGAGAGCGCGGCTCGCGCTCCCTCTGACAGCCCTGACTTTCCTCGTGGGCTCCGCCTCCGCCGACGAGCCCGCGAAGGCGGCCCCGCCTGCGGCGGCCGGGGAGAGCGCTCCGTCGAACGAGGAGCTCGCCCGTCGGATCGACGCGCTCACGCGCGAGCTCGAGGTCCGGAAGCTCGCCGGCGTCTCCGACCCCGCCGCCGCCGGCTCCGAAGGGAAGTGGGGCCTCGGCCCCGCCGCCTCGAAGGTCTACGGGAGATCGTCGGGCCTCTCGGTCGGAGGCTACGGCGAGTCGCTCTACCAGAATTTCGACTCGAAACGCGAGGACGGTCAGCCTTCGGGAAGGACGAACGAGTGGGACTACCTGCGGGCCGTCCTCTACGTCGGCTGGAAGTTCGACCGGACCTTCGTCCTCAACTCCGAGATCGAGTACGAGCACTCGTCGACGGGGAAGGGGGGAGAGGTCTCCGTCGAATTCGCGACACTCGACGCGATGCTGCGGGACGAGGTGAACCTCCGCGCCGGTCTCGTCCTCGTCCCGATGGGAATCGTGAACGAGATGCACGAGCCGCCGACGTACCTCGGCGCGCGAAGGACCGACACGGAGACGCGGATCATCCCGACCACGTGGCGGGCCAACGGCGTCGGCGTCTTCGGCGAGGCCGGCCCGGTCGCCTACAAGCTCTACGTCACCGAGGGTCTCGACGCCGCGAGTTTCACGGCCGCGAACGGGATCCGGGGCGGGCGGCAGAGCGGCGCGCGGGCGACGGCCGACAACGTCTCGTTCTCGGGCCGGGCCGACCTCGTCTCCGTCCCGGGTCTCCTCGTCGGCGCGGCCTTCTTCACGGGGGAGTCGGGGAAGGACCTCTCCGTTGACGGCCAGTCGTTCGGCGCACGCACGACGGCGTGGGACCTCCACGCCGACCTGAGGCTCGGCGGCCTGGCGCTCCGCGGGATGTACGCGCGCGTCCGCATCGAGGACGTCGACCTCCTGAACCGCTTCCTCGGCCTGACGGGGAGCAAGTCGGTCGGCGAGGAGCAGGAGGGGTACTACCTCTCCGCGGGCTACGAGCTCCTCTCGCGCCTCTCGCCCGGCACGTCGATGGCGCTGACGCCGTTCGTCCGGTACGAGCGGACCGACACGCAGGAGGAGGTCCCGGCCGGGTACGCGCGCGACGGGGCGAACGACCGCGAGGCGTGGACGTTGGGAATCGACTACAAGCCGATCCCGAACATCGCGCTCAAGGTCGACTGGCAGGGCTACTCGAACGCGGCGGGAACGGGCGTCCCGCAGTGGAATGTGGCGCTCTCCTACCTGTTCTGAGCCGGTGTCCGAGGGGGGCGCCCGCCCCTCGCGGCGGGCGTCGCTCCTCGTCGCGCTCGCCGCGCTCCTCCCGGGCGCGGCAGGTGGCGCCGTCTTCGAGACCCAGGACCAGGCGCTCGCGCGGGTCTTCCCGCCTCCGGCGCGCGTCGTCCGGACGACGTCGTACCTCTCCTCGGAGCAGGTCGAGGCCGCGCGGAAGGCCGCGCAGGCTCCGGTCGACTCCGCGATCGTGACGCGCTACGCGGCGTTCGCTCCGGACGGGGCGCACGTCGGGACGGCGTACTTCGACAGCCACGTCGTCCGGACGGCCACCGAGGTGCTCCTGGTCGTCGTCTCGCCCGGCGGGAGCGTCAGAAGCGTCGACGTCCTCGCCTTCGGCGAGCCGCAGGACTACCTTCCCCGGCCGGGCTGGCTGAAGCGGGTGGAAGGGCACGAGGCGGAGGACGGGCTCTTCGTCGGGCGCGCGCTCTCGCACGTCTCCGGCGCGACGCTCACCACCCGCGCGATCGCGGCGGCGGTCCGCCGCGTCCTCGCGCTCGACGCAACCCTGGGGCCGCCGGCCGCACCGGCGAAGTGAGGGGGCGATGAAGTACATGGAGCAGGGCGGTTTCCAGAACAACCCGCTGACGCGCCTCACGCTCTGGGGGACGTTCGTCTTCCTGACGGGCCTCTGGGTGTCGAGCTTCGGGATGTACTTCGCGAGGATGGGGCTGAAGCCCTCCAGCGTCGTCGCGTACTACCGAGGCTCCGAGGAGACCTTCCAGCCCGCGCGGACGTTCGGGTCGATGGTGGAGTCGTCGCACGGCCACTTCGCGATGATGGCGATGGTCCTCCTCGTCCTCACGCATCTCTACGTCTTCGTCCCCGGGCCGCGGCGGCTCAAGGCCTTCTTCGTCATCGGCACGTTCGCGACGACGTTCCTGTCGGAGGGGTCGGGGTGGCTCGTCCGCTTCGTACACCCCGGCTTCGCGGTTCTCAAGCCGGTCGCGTTCCTTTCCTCGCAGGCCTTCCTCGGCCTGATGCTCGCCCTCCTCGCGGCGTTCCTTCTCCGGGCCGGGCGGCGCACGGCGCTCCGCCTCGTCGAGACCCCGGACTCGGAGGACCCCGGCGCGCGGCGGTCCGCGTCGGGCGGCGGCTGACGGGGCGTCAGGGGACCTGGAAGCTCGTCGAGACGCGGCCTCTGCCGCTCCTCCCTCCCGCCGACTGGACTTTCTCCAGGTCGAGAGTCACGGTTACGGTCTCCCCGCCGGTGAAGTCCTGGGACGGGACGAAGCTCAGGAAGCGCTCGTCCGCCCGCCACTCGACCGTTCCCTGGATCTCTCCCGAACGGGAGCCGACGGCGAGGACGGCGTCCTTCTCGATCCTGGCTGCGTCGATCGGGGTGGACATCAGGAAGCTGACGGAGACCCGCCGGGCCGCGACGACCGAGCCCGGGGCCGGAAAGACGTCGGCGACGCCCGGCTCGGCGGCGGGCGGCGCCGACGCGAGGTTGATCGGGATCTCGATCGCGACCTGGACGAACGAGGGCGGGATCGGAGGCGGGGGAGGGAGGTGCCCGTGGCCGTGGCCGCCGTCGTGGCCGTGGTCGTGGCTCTCTCCCTTGCTCTTTCCCTTGCCGCTCTTCGTCGCTTCGAGGAGGACGATGACGAGGATCACGATCGTGATCACGGCGAGGACGATCAGGAGGACCGGGACCTGCTCGAGGACGACCTTCGCCTCGACCCTCTCGCCCGCCGCGAGGGCGAACTCCTTCTC
>CAZNSS010000189.1:0-7250 GCA_964575465.1 uncultured Holophagales bacterium
CGCGCCGTCGCGCGGGTCCTCGCGGCCCGGGGGATCGCATCGCCCGACGAGGCGCGCGCGTGGCTCGATCCCGGTCCGGACTCCCTTCACGACCCCTTCGGGATGGGGGGAATGCCGGAGGCGGTCGAGCTCCTCGCGGGATCCGCCCGGCGCGGTGGGCGCGTCGTCGTCTTCGGCGACTACGACTGCGACGGCATCGGCGCTCTCGCCATCCTGACGACGACGCTGAAGAGGCTCGGGGCAGACGCGATCCCCTTCGTGCCGCACCGGATGCGCGACGGCTACGGCCTGAGGCCCGAGACCCTTCGCCGGGTCCTCGACGAGCACGCGCCCGAGGGGATCGTCACGGTCGACTGCGGCATCACCGCTGTCGACCCGATTCGCGAAGCGGTGGATCGGGGCGTCTTCGTCGTCGTCACCGACCACCACCTCCCTCCCGAGGAGCTCCCGAAGGGGGCGGTCCTTCTGAACCCGAAGATCCCGGGATGCCCCTACCCGTTCAAGGAGCTCGCGGGCGCCGGCATCGCCTGGAAGCTCTCGGAAGCGCTCCTTCGGACCGAGGGCCCGCGCGCCGGCGTCGCGAGGTCCGCAGTGCGGCCCTGGATGGCATCCCTCGCGAAGATCGCGGCGCTCTCGACGATCGCCGACATGGTCCCGCTGACGGGCGAGAACCGCGTCCTGGCGGCGTGGGGCCTCGCGGGGCTCGCCGAGCCCCGTTCCCCCGGCCTCACGGCTCTCCTCGCGCGCTGCTCGGTCAGGGCGGGAAAGAGCCCGTCGGTCCACGACGTGGCCTTCAGGATCGCGCCGCGATTGAACGCCTCGGGCCGGATCGACCACGCCTTCCGCGCCCTCGAGCTCCTGACGACGACGGATGCTTCCCGGGCGAACGTCCTCGCCGACGAGATCGAGGCGGCGAACGACGAGCGGCGACGGATGCAGGAGAAGGTCGTGGCCGCGGCGCTCGCCCGGCTGGAGAAGAGCTTCGACCCCGCCCGAGACGCCCTCGTCGTGGAGGCGGGAACGCCCGAGGAGGGGTGGCACCGCGGCGTCCTCGGCATTGCGGCGTCTCGCGTGGCGCACGACCTCGCCCGCCCGGTCCTCCTCCTCGCCAGGGAGGACGGAAGGGTCGGAGGGAGCGGCCGTACCTGGGGAAGGACCCCGCTCTACGAGAGGATTGCGCCGGTCGCCCGCCGGCACGGCGCCGAGTTCGGCGGCCACCACGCCGCCCTCGGGCTTTCCGTCGGAGCATCGGGCTACGAGGCGTTCCGCGAAGACGTTCAGGCCGCCTTCGCCGCGGCCCGCGACGACGAAGAGTGGAGCGTCGTCTACGAGGCCGACGCCGAGATCGATCCGGTGGAGGTGAACCCGGCGCTCGTCGAGGCGCTCGCGCGCCTCGAGCCGCACGGCATGGGAAACCCGCGCCCGCTCTTCCTCCTCCGCTCTCTCTCCTGGGACGGCCGGGGACGACCGGTCGGAGAGCGAGGCCTCCGTCTCACCTACGAGCGCGACGGGGTCCGGCTCGAGGCGGTCGGGTGGTCTCTCGGAACGGTCCCGGGGCCGGAGAGAAGAGGCACCTGGGACGTCCTCGCGAACGTCGCGCACGACGCGTTCCTCGGCCGGCCGGGCCTGACGGTCCTCGACGCCGTCCGGGCGGAGGGCGCGTGACGGGCAGGACGAAGCGCCTCCTCCGGCGGGTCCTCGCCTTCCTGACGCTCGGCGGGTTTCCCTTGCTCGTCGTCCTCTCGTACCGTCCTTCCGGAGCTCGGACCGAGGAGGCGCGCGAGGTGGTGGCCGAGACTCTCCTCCGCGAGGCGGGAGGGGTCCGGGACCGCCTCCGGTTCGAGGAGTTCGACTATTCCGAGAGCGAGGGGGACTCCGAGGTCTACCGGCTCAGGGCGGCGGAGGCTATCGCGTTCGCCGAGGGGTCCGACCGCGTCTTCCGCCTCAAGGACGTGACGTTTCGGACACGCGACGAGGCCACGAACCGGACGGCCGTCCTCGAGGCGCCCCGCGCGGAGTTCGTGCCGGCGACGAAGGCTTTCCGGGTCTTCGACGACGTTCGTATCGAAGGGGAGGGTGTCGGGGTCCGGTGCGTCTCGTTCCGCTACGACCCGGTGCAGCGGCTCCTCGTCTCCGAGGGGCCCGTGACGGCCCTGCGCGACGGTCTCGTCGCGACGGCTCGCCAGGGGTCCGTCGAGACGCGCGAGGGTGTCGTCCGGTTCCGCGAGCAGGTCCGCGTCGGCGGACAGGACGAACGGGGTCGCAGGATCGCCCTTTCCGCGGACGAGGTCGACCTTCGCCGCGGCGGCGGCTTTTCGGCGCGCGGCGCCGTCGTCCTGAAGACGGACGACCTCGTCCTGCGCGGAGCCGAAGCAGAGAGAGAGGTCGTCGGAACCGGGGACCGTGTCACGGCCCGCGGCTCCGTCGAGGTGATCCTGGTGCCCCGCGAGGGCACGACGTTCTCTGCCCCCGCACGCGCGGAGGGCGAGCGGCTCGAGACGCTGCGGGACGCGGAAGGGAAACCCGGGCGACTCGTCCTCTCCGGAAACCCGGCTCAGCTCGACATTCCCTCCGACGCGGCAACGGGGGCGCGCCGGGCCGTCTCGCAGGACTTCGAGGCGACGCTCGTCGCGGGCGGGCTGTCGCGGGTGACGGTCCCGGGTCCGCTCGTCTTCTCGGAGTCGGCCGCTGCGCCCCGGGCGGGCGCGACGACCGTGCCGGCGGCCCGGCGGCTGACGGCGGGAAGCGGCCAGCTCACGTTCGGGGCCGACGGGAGGTCGATCGAGACGGCGGTCCTCGACGGCGGCGTGACGCTGTCGGAAGGGACGCACCTGACGGTCCGCGCGCCGCGCGCCTCGCTGAGGGGCGTGGACGAGAGCGCGGTCTTCGCGGGCTCGGTCGAGAACCCGGCGCGCTACGAGGACGAGAAGGCGAAGGTCTCCGCGACCGTCCTGACGTGGTTCCGGCGCGACGACCGGATCGAGGGCGCGGGGAGCGTGAAGACGTCGTTCCGCGGGGGCGAGGGCTCCGAGATCCTGGGCGGGGGCTCCGAGCGGCCCGTCTTCTCCGAGTCCGACTTCCTGCGCGTGACCCCTTCGGAGCGGAAGGTCCTCCTGACGGGGAACGTCACCGCCTGGCAGGAGGAGAACGTCCTGCGCGCGCAGTCACTGCTCGTCGACGACCGCGAGCGGTCGCTCCGCGCCGAGGGAAACGTCCGGGCCGTCCTGCGCCGCCGTCGGGTCGACCCGAAGACGAAGGCGGCCACGATCGAGACCGTTACGGCGTCCGGGAGCGTGCTGACGCACCGCGAAGCCGACCGGCTCCTCAGGATCGAGGGCTCCTCGAGCATCGTCTCGGGGACCTGGGTGATGAACGCCGACGTGACGGACGTCCTGCTCGGCCCCGAACGGACCATCGACCACGCCGAGGCGCGCGGGAACGTCGTCGTGGAGGACCGATCGGACGGGCGGCGGGGCGAGGGAGCGAAGGCGACGTGGCGGCCCCAGGCCGAGGCGATCTCGCTCGAAGGGCGGCCCGCGACGGCCCTCGACGGGAAGGGCAACCGGATGACCGGCGCGCTCCTGACGTTCCAGAAGGGGAGCGGCCGTGTCGACGTCGAGACGGGGCCGGGGATTCCCAGCCAGGGAATCCTGCGGCCGGAGGGAACGTGAGCCAGGAACGACCGCGCCTCGCAGCGGAGGGGCTGAAGAAGAGCTACAGGGGCCGCACCGTCGTCGACGGGGTGTCACTGCAGGTGGAAGGGGGCGAAGTCGTCGGCCTCCTCGGGCCAAACGGCGCCGGCAAGACGACGACCTTCTCCATCTTCGTCGGGCTCGTGGAGCCGGATGATGGGAGCGTTCTGCTGGAAGGCGAGGAGATCACCGAGCTCCCGATGTTCCGCCGCGCCCGGCGGGGTGTCGGGTACCTTCCGCAGGAGGCGTCGATCTTCCGGAAGATGACCGCCCTGGAGAATCTCGTCGCGATCCTGGAGACGCTTCCCCTCTCGCGAAACGACCGGCTGGAGCGCGCCCACGAGCTCCTCGACCGGTTCAAGCTTTCCCACCTGTCGACGTCCGTCGCAGACACGCTCTCCGGCGGCGAGCGGCGGCGCCTCGAGATCGCCCGAGCGCTGACGCTCTCGCCGAGGTTCCTCCTCCTGGACGAACCGTTCGCGGGAATCGACCCGATCACCGTCCTCGACCTGCAGCACGTCATTCGCGAGCTCGCCACGTCGGGAATCGGGATCCTGATCACCGATCACAACGTCCGGGACACCCTCGCCATCGTCGACCGCGGCTACATCATCAACGCCGGGACGATCTTCAGAACCGGTTCCCCCGTCACGCTCTCGGAAGATCCTGAAGTGAGGCGGGTCTACCTCGGAGACCGCTTCCGGCTGGACTAGAATCGCAGCAGAGATCACGCCCACTCGGCGCTCTTCATTCTCATCGTGGGACTCGAACAGAAACTCTCCCTCAAGCTCTCGCAGCGGCTCGTCATGACGCCGACGCTGCAGCAGGCCATCAAGCTGCTGCAGATGACGCGCCTCGAGCTGCAGGACGTCGTCACCCAGGAGATCGTCGAGAACCCGGTCCTCGAGGAGGACGAGGCGGCCGAAGCCGCGGCCAGCCCTGAACCGGAGGAGCCGCCCCCCCCAGGGGAGGCCGAGGAGTCCTCCGACGCCCCGGATCGGTCGGCAGATGGAGGCGAGGGAGGCGACCCTTCGGCCGCAGTCTCGTGGGAGGACCGCGGCGGTCCGTCCGGGGAGCCGCCGGCTCCCGACCCGGCCCCCGGATCGGCCGAGGCGGAGATCCCCGCCGAGCCCGGCCAGGAGCCGTTCGAGGCGATCGACCTCGAGTCCTACTTCGGGGACTATCTCGAGGGAAGCTCGTCGACCGCGCCGCGGATGACCGAGGAGGGGGAGGAGTTCTCTCTCGAAAACAGGGCAGAAGCCCCTCCCGGGCTCGACGCGCACCTCGCCGAGCAGCTCGGCGTCTCGGAGACGAGCGGGGTCGTCCGCGAGGCGTGCGCCTTCATGATCGGCAACCTCGACGCCGACGGGTACCTCCGCGTGAGCCTCGAGGAGGTCGCCGCTGCCACTCCCTGCACCGAGGAGGAAGCAGGGAAGGCCCTCGGGCTCCTGCAGTCGTTCGATCCCGTCGGAGTCGGTGCGAGGGATCTCTCCGAATGCCTCCTCCTCCAGGCGCACGCGCTGGGGCTCGCGACGTCCCTGCTCGAGGAGCTGATCCGCCACCGCCTGGCCGACCTCGCGACCAAGGCGGTCCCGGTCCTCGCCCGGCAGATGAGCATCTCGCCCGAGGAGCTCCAGCAGGCGATCGACGTGCTCAGGCGCCTCGACCCGAAACCGGGCCGCCGCTACGACTCCTCGAGGACGATCTACGTCGAGCCCGACGTCCAGGTCGTGAAGATCGACGACGACTACCTCGTCCTCTTCAACGACGACGGGCTCCCGCGCCTCAGGGTCTCGTCCTTCTACCGGCGCCTCCTCGCGTCGAGCAACGGCGCCCTCGACGGGGAAGGCCGCAGCTACCTCCGGGAGAAGATGCGCGCGGCGCAGTGGCTCATGAAGAGCCTCGACCAGCGAAAGAAGACGATCGTCCGGGTCGCCGAGTCGATCGTGAGAAAGCAGCGAGACTTCCTCGACTGGGGCGTCGCGCACCTGAGACCGCTCATCCTCCGGGACGTCGCCGACGACATCGGGATGCACGAGTCGACGGTCTCCCGCGTGGTCTCGAACAAGTGGATGGCGACGCCGCGCGGCCTCCTCCCGATGAAGTTCTTCTTCCACTCGGCGATCAGCTCGTCCGCCGGCGAGGACGTCTCGTCGCTCGCCGTGAAGGGGAAGATCAAGGCCCTCGTCGACGCCGAAGACCCGTCCCATCCCCTGTCCGACGCGCGTCTCTCGGAGCTCCTGGCGCGCGAGGGAATCCGCATCGCCCGGAGGACCGTGGCGAAGTACCGCGAGGAGCTCCACATCCCGTCCAGCTCGATCCGCAAGGTGGAGAGTGGGCCGGCCGGACCGCCGGAGTGAGGCCCGCAAGTGAGAAGCATCGAGGAGGCACGATGAAAGTCGAAGTCACGGCCCGGCGTCTCACCGTCGACGCGAAGACCAAGGACACGATCGAGAAGCGCCTCGAGAAGCTCTCGAAGGTCCTCCCGAGGGAGGCCGAGGCGAAGGTCGTGGTCCGGCTCGAGAAGAGGGGTGTCCTGGTCGAGGTGACGATCACCGCCCGCCAGCGGACCTGGACCGCCGAAGCGGTGGCAGTCGACCAGCTGACGGCGGCGCAGAACGCCCTCGACCGGGTCGCTGCCCAGGCGAAGAAGACGAAGGCCCGCGTGAAGGAGGAGAAAAAGCACACGGTCTCCGCCGTCCGCAGCCCGGCTGCCTCCGTCCCGGCCGAGAAGCCCGTTCCTCCCCGCGAGAAGGGCCCGAGGTCCGAGACCTACGAGGCGCGCCGGATGTTCGACGAGGACGCTCTCAACGCATTCGACCGCAGCAAGCGCGAGGTCCTCGCGTACCGGGACCCCTCCAACGGGGAGATCCACGTCCTCTACCGCCGGAAGGACGGCACCGTCGTCATCCTGACCCCGGTCTAAGGCCCCCAGATGCTCCCGACGCCCCCCGAGACGAAGCCGCACGTCAGGGCGGCCGACCTCGAGTCGCCCGCCCTGGCGCCTCTGGGCTTGAAGCTCGTCGCGGGGAGGGCGGGACTCGACCGGCCGATCGAATGGCCCCGCGTCCAGAAGCCGGGGCTCGCGATCGCCGGCTTCCTCCCGTACGTCCGGGCCCGGCGCGTTCAGATCCTCGGCGAGAGCGAGTTCGACTACCTGAAAACGCTCTCTCCGCGGGTCGTCAAGGAGCGGTTCGACGCGTTCACGGGGCTCGGCATGTCCTGCGTCGTCGTGACGAAGGGGATCCGGCCACCCGCGGTCCTGAGGCGACTCTGCCAGGAGCGGGACGTCCCCCTCTTTGCCACGCCCCGCCTCACGAGCACGGTCATCGAGGGGCTGACGGCTTTCCTCGAGGAGTCGCTCGCGCCCCGGGTCACCCTTCACGGTGTCCTCGTCGAGGTGGGCGGCCTGGGGACCCTCCTCCTCGGCGACTCTGGAGTGGGAAAGAGCGAGTGCGCACTCGCCCTCGTCCAGAGAGGGCACCGGCTCGTCGCCGACGATCTCGTCGTCGTCAAGCGGTTCCACAACGACGCCCTCGTCGGCTCCTCGGCCGGCGT
>CAZNSS010000190.1:0-7237 GCA_964575465.1 uncultured Holophagales bacterium
GGAGCATCTCGGTCGTCCCGTCGGTCGAGTGGTTGTCGACGACGACGACGTTGAACGGGAACGGCGCCTGCTGCGAGAGGGCGCTCGCGACGGCGTCGAGGACCGTCCGCTCTCGGTTCCTCACCGGGATGACGACGCTCGCCTTGACGGGGAACGGCTCGTCGCACGGCGGGACGGGGGTGAAGACGGGTGGGAGGAGCGCGCCGATCCGCCGGAGGTGCTCCGTGGCGATCCGCTCCATCTCCACCTGGACGTCGCGGTTCCGCGGGTCGACGTAGTCGAACTGCGCCTCGCCCGTGGGGCGCGTCTCGAGCGGACCCGAGGCGTAGAGCGGCTCGGGGACCCTCACGACGGGCGCGCGTTCGGAGAGGCGGAGGCGGAGGTCGTAGAGGGCGCCCCAGCGGAGGTCCGGTGTGGCGCCCGCCCCGCGCGCCAGGGGGACGGAGATCGCGACGACCGGCCCGAAGTCGAACGTGTCGCGGAGGCTCCCGGGGCGGTAGTCGATGCGAGGGTGACCGATCGCGTCCGAGTAGACCCACCCCGCCCCCGTGTCGTGGAGCGCCTGCGTCATTCGCTCGAACATTCGCGGTCCCGGCGTCACCGCCACGCGCGGGTCGGCGAGGAAGAGGACGTCGGTCTCGGCCGTCTCGAGGAGCGCGGCGAGCCCCGCGGCGGAGACGGGCACCGGGTGGAGGACGCTCAAGCGGCTCCCTTCGTCTCCTGGGGCCGCGAAGCGAGAATTCCGGCCGTCCGGTTCGCGCGGAGGAACGCGGCGAGATCCTCCTCGACGACGCGCCCCTTGCTCCGCGAGGCGTGCCGGAGCTTCAGGACGCCGCCCGAGAGGACGAGGAGCCCGCAGTGGAAGACGTCGAGCCCCTTCTTCGTCGAGACGAAGAGGAGGAGGTCGCCGTTTCGGAGGCGCGGCGCGTACGCGCGAATCTTCGACTTCGGCACGGGGTAGAGGTTCACCTTCTTCGCCGGCAGCCCCGGAACGGCGTTCAGGAGCTTCTCCTTCCGCGCGCCGAGGCCCTCCGCGGCGACGGGCCAGACGACGCCGGCCTTCCCGTTACGGCGAAGCCAGTCCGTCATGTAGTGGTTCCGGCGCGACCACTCCACCATGCCCTCGTCGTAGCGGATGCGCCGCAGCTCCTCGGCGAAGCCCGCCGGGTCGGCGGCGCGGGCCAGGGCGTAGACGCTCTCGACGTAGGTCACGCAGTCGAAGCGGTCGAGCGGACCGACGAAGACCTCGGGCGTCTGGGCCGAGCCGACGAGGCCGTTCGCCTCGTAGGGCGCGCCGACGAGCAGCGCGGAGAGCGCCTCGACCCGCGCCGCCACCGTCCGGTGCGGTTTCACCTTCGCGAGGAGGGAGCGGGCGAGGCGGAGATCGGGACCTCGGGGGCGGGACGTCTTCATCGCGCGGCGATGTTACCCGCGCCCCGTGCTGCCGCGCGGTAAGCTCACTCGATGGCCTTGCGGATGCCGCCGCCGGCGGTCACGAGCCGCGGGCAGAAGGAGTGATCGAGATGGCCGGAAAGCTGGCGGGAACGAAGACCGAGAAGAACCTGAAGGAGGCTTTCGCCGGGGAGTCGATGGCCCGGAACAAGTACACGTTCTTCGCGGGGGAGGCCCGGAAGGCGGGGCTCCTCGGGATCGCGAAGGTCTTCGAGACGACGGCGGACGAGGAGAAGGAGCACGCCAAGCGGATGTTCAAGTTCCTCGACATGCTCGCCGGGACCGAGGCGAACCTCGAGCAGTGCATCGCGGGCGAGAACATGGAGTGGACCGACATGTACGTCCGCATGGCGAAGGAGGCCGAGGAGGAGGGCTTCGCGCCGATCGCCCGCTTCTTCACGCAGCTCGTGGAGATCGAGAAGCACCACGAGACGCGCTACCGGGCGGTGCTCGAGGAGCTCCGCGCGGGCGCGGTGTTCAAGAAGGGGAAAGAGGTCTACTGGTACTGCACGAACTGCGGGCACGTCGAGAAGGGGCTCGAGGCGCCGAAGGCGTGCCCCGTCTGCGCGCACTCGCAGTCGTACTTCCGCGCGATGGCCGAGGGCGAGGTCTGAAGCTCCGCACCGGGGCCGGGAAGTGCTTCCCAGCCCCGGTGCTTTCCCCTTGGGTGGGGATGCGCCGCGGGGAGGCTCGTGGCGAGCCTCCCCGATCCATCCCCGATGCCCCTCCCGAGGGGAGGCGCCGCGGGCGCCGCGGGGAGGCTCGTGGCGAGCCTCCCCGATCCACTTCAGTTCACTTCGTCGGCCGAGGGACCGTAGAGCGCCGGGACGGGAAGGTCCCTGAGACGGAGGTAGACGCAGAGCTGGGCGCGGTGGTGGATCAGGTGGTTCATCACGAAGCTCCTCACGACCGCGACGCGGGGCATCGTGAAGAGGGGCGTACCGTTCTCGAGGAGCGACCAGCTCGAGAGGAAAGTGCCGTCGGTCGCCGCCTCCAGCGCCGCGCGGGCCGTGGCGACCCCTTCGTCGTGGAGCGCGAGGGCTTCCCTCGCGGACACCGGCTTCGGGAACTCGACCGGGACGCCGCCGGGACTGAAGTCGAAGCCCTCGTCGACGAGGGTCGACGTCATCCAGCCCGGGATGCTCGCGACGTGCCCGGCGAGCTCGCCCATGGAGAAGGACTTCGCGTGGGGCTTCCAGGCGAAATCGGCGTCGGGAACCCTCTCGAGGACCTTGCGGGTGTTCGCCATCTCGAGGTCGAACTCGGGAAGGAGGGATGCGGCAACGCGGTGCGATGAAGTGGTCATGGGTGCCTCCTCGTCGGTGAGGCGCAAGTAAAGCGCAAGTTCTTCCGAAACGCAAGGGCCCTCCCTTCGGCGAGGCGCGGGTTCGGCCCCGCGGCCGCCGCCGGGCGCCCGCGGCTCCCCTCGCCCGGCGGGCAGCGGATGGCATAGCCTCGACCCTGGCATGCCGCGGATCGCCGTCGTCGGGTCGGTCGCCATCGACGAGGTCGTCGAGCTCCGCCAGGCGCTCCTCGCCGGCCTTCACCTCGACGGTCGCCCGCGCGGACCGCGCGTGGGCGGTGGGGCGGCGAACACGGCGATTCCCCTCGCGTACGCCGGGCACGAGGTGACCGTCGTCTCCGTCGCGGGGACCGACCCCGAGGGGAGCACGATCCTCGCGCGCCTCTCCGAGGCCGGCGTCGACACGTCGGCCGTGCTGCGCCGCGCGGGGCCGAGCACGCGCTCCCTCGTCCTCGTCGAGCCGGGCGGCGAGCGAACGGTCGTGAACCTCCACCGCTGCCGCGAGGACGGCCCCCCTCGGCGGCTCCGGACCCTTCCGGCCGACGTGATCTACGTGAGGAGCCGGGAGCTCGACCTCGCCCCGATCCTGGCCGGGCGGCTCGGCTCGGCGCTCGTCGTCGCGCACGTCCCGCCCTCCGGTCCCGGCGTCCGCCCCGCCCACGTCGTCGTGGCCTCCTCTGCCGACCTCCCGCCCGACGAGCGGCTCTCTCCGTGGGAGACAGGGCGAAGGGCCGCGGGCGAAGCGCTCCGCTGGATGGTCCTCACACGCGGCCCCGATGGCGCCGAGGCGCACGCGGAGGCCCGGCGCCTCCACGTCCCGGCGCGGGAGGTGGTCGCCGTCGACAGCACGGGGGCCGGGGACGTCTTCGCTGCCGGGCTCGTCCACGCGCTCGCCGGCGGAGTCCCGATGGAGGCCGCTCTCGCGACCGCCGTGGCCTGGGGAACGTGTGCGGTCGAGTGCGGCGGGATCCCGCCGAGGGAACGGATGCTCGCCCTGCTCTGAACGGCGCGGGCCTGGCCGAGGACGAAGTCGATCCGGGTCGGCGGAGCTTTGCTTCAGCGCCCTTCGTACCAGTACGGAGTCTTCTTCGCCCAACCGCTCCCACGCCACTTCGAATGGAGGAGTCGGAAGGCCTCGTTCGAGAGCCGCGCTGTGTCGTCGTCGCGGCAACCGACTCTTCCGGCAGTTACGGCGAGATGAAGGAGCTCGGGAGCTGCGAGGTCGCTCGGGAAGCGCCGCGCGAAAGCGAGTGCCTCACGGCAGAAGAAGGAAGGGGCAGAGCCTGCCGCGTAGGCGTCGCGTTCGCTCGTCACGGCGTCCCAGTCGAGCTGCAGCTCGGAGACTCGCGGTAGCCCCGCGGCCTCCACAGCCGCGGCGACGACGGCTGCCCGCTGCCCGGGCGTCGGCGAGGAGGGTCGCTCGCGTCCGCGCTCGACCCGCACGACCGCGACGAGGGGCGTCTTCGGGAGTACTCGAAGCGGCTGACGTCGAGGGAAGACCTCCGCGCCGCCTCCTTCGAGACGGATGGTCGACGCGAGGAACGCCACGGCGGTTCGGCTGCCCGTGAGAAACGTCAGGTCCTCGGGACGTTCCCACGCCCAGAGCACGAGACCCGGCGTCGAGTCCCCCGCGCTTGCGGTTCGGCCAGAAAGGGAGATGACGACGAGAGCGAGGAGCCCGACGATGCCATGGCTTGGTCGAAACTCGACTCGACCTCCGAGTGTGCTCGAGCAACCCGCCGTCATGTGCCCTGGCGCCGCTTGAGCGCTCGCCGAATCCATCGAGGATCGCGATGGCCGCTGAAACAGGCAAGGACGACCACCCTGGAGTCGGCGGAAACGTGAAACAAGAGGTAGGGCGAGTGCGGCACGACGGCGCGCCGGACCTCGCGATAGAAGACGGGAAAGGCGAAGGGCTGGCCCTCGAGCCTCTCGACGATTCTGTCCACGTTCAAGAGGAACCGTGAGCCAAGGCCTGCTTCGATCCCCTCGGACCAGTCGAAGGCACTCTGAAGGTCCATCTCGGCCGTCGGCCGGATGATGACCGGGACCCTCAACGGCGGCGAGCTTCGAGGTCGGCCCGAACCTCGTGCCAGGGCCGCCCTGCGTCGGGGTTCCTCGCCAGGTCCTCGAGGCGCGCGTCGAGCTCGCCCCGCTGCGCATCCGTAAGCTCCGGCGCGGAGCCCTCCAGCACGAGGCTGTCCCACAGCTGCTCCATGAGATGCAGCCGCTCGGAGGGCGGGAGCAGCAATGCCTGTTGGGCGAGGGAGGCGCTCACGAAGAGAATTCTACGCTGGGGGAACGTGGCTCGGGGGGCGCCTGCTGACCCATCACCCCTCCCGAACCCGCACCCTCCGGTAGCTCGCCCGGTGGAGGTCGCGGACCTCGACGGTGATCGCCCCGCGTCCGCCGGCGACGAGCTCCGGGAAGGCGCGGACCAGGACGTCGAGCGCAGCCTCGGAGAGGGCCGCCTTCACGTCGTCGGGACGGCCGTCGAGGATCGCGATGGAGAGCGCGACGAAGGAGCGGTCACCTGCGCCGTCGGCAACGGCGAAGACGTCGTGCTTCACGGCACGGCTCTTGATGTCCTTGCGTTCGAAGAGGGCCGAGGACGTCAGCGCCTCGTGGAGGTCGAGGAGAACGCGGCGGAAGTCCGGCCGGTCGGGGACGTTCGCGGAGTATTCAAGGACGAGGTGCGGCATGACGGAATTCTCCGCCCGGCCCGCCGCCCCGCGGGAGCGAGGCCACGAAGCGGGGCGCCGCCGCGCTCTCCGCGGCGACGCCCCGGGGAGAGCGCCGTCTACTTCAGCGTGGACATGTCGATGACGAAGCGGTACTTCACGTCCGACTTCAGCATCCGCTCGTAGGCCTCGTTCACCTTCTGGACCGGGATGATCTCGATCTCGGCAGGCGTCTTCTTCGCCGCGCAGAAGTCGAGCATCTCCTGGGTCTCGGCGATGCCGCCGATGAGGGAGCCGGCGATGCTCTTCCGCCCGAAGATGAGGTTGAAGACGCCGGGCGACGGGTGCGGGAGCTCGGGCGCCCCGACGAGGCAGAGGGTGCCGTCGCGGCCGAGGAGCGTCGTGTAGGCGTCGAGGTTGTGCGAGGCGGCGACCGTGTCGAGGATGAAGTGGAAGCTCCCCGCGTGCGCCTTCATCGCCTCCTCGTCGCGGGAGAGGACGACCTCGTCGGCGCCGAGCTTCTTCGCATCCGCGGCCTTTCCGGCGGACGTCGTGAAGAGGACGACGTGCGCGCCCATCGCGTGCGCGAGCTTGACCCCCATGTGGCCCAGGCCGCCGAGGCCGACGATGCCGACCTTCTTCCCGGGGCCGGCGCCCCAGTGGCGCAGCGGGGAGTAGGTCGTGATGCCGGCGCAGAGGAGCGGCGCGGCGCCGGCCGGGTCGAGCCCGTCCGGGATGCGCAGGACGAACGCCTCGTCCACGACGATGACGTTCGTGTAGCCGCCGTAGGTCATTCCGCCGAGGTGGGCGTCGGGGCTGTTGTAGGAGAAGACGCAGCCCTTGTGGCAGAACTGCTCGTAGCCGTCCCTGCAGCTGGGACAGGTGCGGCAGGAGTCGACCATGCAGCCGACGCCGGCGGTGTCGCCGACCCTGAAGCCCTTCACCTCGGCGCCGACGGCCGAGACGCGGCCGACGATCTCGTGCCCCGGGATGCAGGGATAGGTCGTCCCGTGCCACTCGTTGCGGGCCGTGTGAAGGTCGGAGTGGCAGATGCCGCACCAGAGGATCTCGATCCTCACGTCCTTAGGGCCCGGGTCGCGGCGGTTGATCTCCATCCGGTCGAGGGGCGCCGTGGCGGCGGTGTTTCCGTAACCGAGGGCCTTGATCATGGGTGGTCTCCTTGCGGCGCGACGGGGCGCGCGGGGTGCAGCGTATACGACGACCTCCGGGCTTTCGTAAAGCGCGGATTCCTCCCCCCGGCGCCTCTGCTAAGGTCGCCGCGTGCCGCCGCTCGTCGCCGCGCAGCGCCTCGGGAAGGCGTTCGGCGCCCGGAGCCTCTTCACCGCGCTCTCCTTCGGGATCGAGCCCGACGAGCGGATCGGGCTGATCGGGCCGAACGGCGCCGGGAAGTCGACCCTCCTCTCGATCCTCGCCCAGGAGACCCCGCCCGACGACGGCACCGTCGTCTTCCAGGGGGGCGTCTCGGTCGGACTCGTCCCGCAGATCCCGAGCTTCGCGGAGGGGGCGACGGTCCGGTCGGTCGTCCTCGAGGGGGCGCTCTCCCACGTGTCGCACGGCGAGGACGTGGCGTGGGAGGCCGAGCTGAAGACCGACGAGGCGCTCGCGAAGCTCTCGCTGACGGCCGGAGGCATCGGCCCCGACAGCCTCGTCGCGACGCTCTCGGGCGGGCAGAGAAAGAGGGTCGCCCTCGCCCGCGAGCTCGTGAGGCAGCCCGACCTCCTCCTGCTCGACGAGCCGACGAACCACCTCGACGTCGAGAGCATCGTCTGGCTCGAGGAGC
>CAZNSS010000191.1:0-7146 GCA_964575465.1 uncultured Holophagales bacterium
TCGCGGAGCTTCACGGTGTAGACGAGGTGGCCCGGCTCGGCCTCGACCGACTCCGCGAGCCCGGGGACGAGGTTCAGGTTCTCGTCGTAGTCGAGCAGGTTCCGTTGCAGGAGCGCGATGACGACGTTCTCCGGGTCGGAGGTGGAGATCAGCGCGTTCAGCGTCTCCGGCGCCCCCTCGAGCCTCCGGTGGAGGACGCGCTCCTGATCCTTTCCGACCGCCCCGCCGCAGGCGGAAAGGAGGAGCGCGAGGGCGGCGACCGCTTTCTTCACTTGAACTCTCCCGGGTATTCCGCCGAGATCGCGGCGCTGTTCCCCGAGGCGTCGACGACCCGCACGGAGAGGAACGCCGGACCGGACGGCTTCGGGACGGCGAACGCCAGCTCCTCCTCCCGCCCGTCGAGTGCGCCGTCCGCGGCCGGGAGCGCCCGCCAGCGGTCCGCCGACACCGTTCCCTCGGCCTTCGCGAGCGGCGAGAGGGCGTCCGCGGCCTTCACCCGGAGGATCGCGCGCTCCCCTTCGAGCCGCCGCTCGAGAACCGTCAGGACCGGCGGCGTTCCGTCCACCACGACGAGGTCGCTCTCGACCGACGCCGTCAGCGCCTCCCCCTCGGGGTTCGCGGTGCGGTCCGACGCGGTGACCCGGAAGCGGTAGCGCCCGTCGGGAAGCGGCGTCCCGTCGAACGAGACGAACGAGTCCTCGACGTCGCGGCGGATCGTGAACCAGGTCGGCGAACCTTCGCGCCTCACCTCGAGGTCGTAGCGCAGGATGTCCCCGTTCGGGTCGGTCCCCTTCCAGGTCACGGTCCGGAATCCCTTCCGGTAGAGCTTCTTCCCCGTCGCCTCCGTCGTCTCCCTCGGCGGCTCGATGCCGGCGAAAGCCCCGTTCTCGTCGGGGTTCGTCACCGAGAGGACGGCCGGCCCCGAGGAGGCGCCGGCTCGCGGGAAGACCGCGCCCGGCTCGAGGACCGTCACGTTCTCGACGACCGGCCGCGCGTTCCGTTCCGCCCACGAGATCTCCACCCGCTCGACGACGGGAGCCTCGCCCGACGCCGAGAGCTCGGCCCGCCACTGGAAGTACCGGGCGGAGGGGACGCCCGGCGTGGCCCTCGCGTCGGGCCGGACCCAGTCGGACCAGGTCCCGTCGGGCTTGTCGCTGTTCCCGGAGCGGACCGAGAGGGCGACCGCCGCTCCCTTCGGCACCGTTCCCTCGAACCTCAACGAGCCGAATCGGGCGAGCCTCCCGGCGTCGCGGACCGAGGAGACGTAGCTCCCGCTTACGGCCGCCTTCCGGGCCGCGGGACGGAGGACGCCGGGCGACGTCGCCGAGACGATCGCGAATCCGCCGGGAACGGCGGGAGTCGAGACGACCTGCTTCTGGTCGACCTGAGCTTCGAGCCGGAGGCGGCGATCCCGCAGGCTGTAGACGCGCCCGCGGGGACCCGTCGCGAGGAGGAGCCCGCGGGAGTCATCCCACCGCGCCCCGTAGACCGTCTCCTCCGGGAGGATCCAGGCGGGCTCGACGAAGCCGTCGGCGGCGATGAGGACGACCTCGGCGTTCCCCTCGCGCGACGTCGCCGGGGCCGCCGGCCGCACCGGCGAGGTCGTCGCCGTGACGGAGACGGTCCCCTGCGGAACCGCCTCCTGCGCTCCGGCTGCCGGCGGCGTGGCGACTGCCGGACGCTTCGGCTCGCTCCGCTGCTGCGAGAGCGGAGGCACCTCGACCGAGGTCGCGACGGCGAGGATCGCCCCGCCCGGAGCCGCGGCGAGGGCCGTGACCTCGGGACGCGAGAAGTCGTGGAGCGTGCGGACCTTCCCGTCGGCCGAGACCGCGACGACGAGCCCGCGGTCGGAGGTGCCCGCGACGAGGGTCCCGTCGGGCGCCACGAGGATCGACCGGACGTGGGTGTCCTGGAGCTCGGCGTGAAGGGAGGCCCTGCCGTCCTTCCCGGCTTTCCAGATCCTCCCCTTCGTCCCGGTCCCCGCGTAGAGCGTCCCGTCGTGGCCGAAGGCGAGCGACCAGACCGCCGCCTCGCCGGTCTCCCCTGCCGGCGTCCCGGCCTTCGCCGGATCCTTCGCCTTCGGGTCGATCCGCCAGAGGCGGCCGCCCGGCGACGTTCCGACGGCGACCTCTCCTCCCGGGCCGACGGCGACGGCGGTCACGTTCGGCGCCTCCGACTCGAAGAGGACGCGTACCGTTCCGTCCGGCTCGGAGACGAAGAGGCGCCCGTCCCCTCCGCCGGTCGCCACGTAGACGCGTCCCGTGGAATCGGAGGCCGCGCCGAAGACGACGGCTCCTGCAGCCTCTTCGGGCCACGCCCGGGAGGTGAAGGCCGGCCCCAGCGTCAGCCGGCCGTCGGAGGTCAACGTCGTCCCGTCCAGGTCGCCGGCGAGGAAGTCCCTCGCCGAGGCGGTCGCCGTGAGGCGGGTCGCCGCGCCGACGGGCGGGGCGGGAGCGAGGACGAGGGCGAGCGAGAGGCTCGCGGCGACGGTTCGCGTTCGGTTCAGCTTCATCGGGTTCCTCGCGGGCGGGCCCGCTCGACGTCGACGTCGATGCGGACGGCACCCGAGACGGGTCGGTCGAAGGAGACGATTTCCTCGCAGACGAGACGGGCCTCGACGTCGGCGATCCCGGTCTCACCCTGCTCGCGGCCTCCGGAGAGGAGGGCGAGGGCCGTGGGCGGAAGGGCCTCGAGAGTCGCGGACTTCGTCGCCGCGCCCCGCGTGGCGACCAGGAGGCCGACCTGGAGACGGTTCCCGGGGACGATCTTCGAGAGGAAGACCGCGAGCTCGGCGAGGGTCCCCGGCTCCGACGGGTCGAGGAGCTGGCGGAGAGCCGTGGCGTTGCTCCCGTCGGAGACGACGAGAGTCGCCCGGCCTTCCGGCGCCTGCGGCGGGACCTTCAGGTGAACGACGCGGACGCTCTCCTCCCCCCGCCGGTCGGCGAGGCGGATCGCGACGGCCAGCGTCTCGCCGGGAGCGACCTTTCGGGTCGCGGGTGCGGCGTCGACGAGGCGGAGGCGCCGCTCCTCCGACACGCTGACGAAGCGGATCCTCACGCTCCGGATGCCCGGGTCTCCGAGGTCGTTGTCGGCGACGGCCGCGGCGAGGGCCACCGTCGTGAGGACGGCCGCTTCCTTCGCCCGGGTTCCGGCCGCGACGTCCTCGTAGGAGAACTCCCCGGCGCCCGTGTCGAGCGCGACGCGGAACGACAGGAGCCTGTCGCGCGGCGTGGGGTCGGCCGCGGTCATCGCAGCGTCGGCGACGAGCCCCGCAAGGACCGGCAGAAGCTTCGGGTTCGACGCCACCTCGAACCGGAACTCCCGCGACGGCCGGCCCCCCGCTTCCACGGAGACGTTCACCGGGATCGTCGCCGCCGTTCGGTCGGTCCGGCCGCCGACTCCGGTGTCCCGGTCGTGCGTCATACGGAAGCGCGGCTCGCCTCCGTTGGCGAGCTTGAACGACTGGAAGAGGCTCGAGACGACCGTGACCACCTCACCCGTCGCGACGGGGAGCTCCAGCTCCCCCGCGGCGAGGAACGGGTGACCGAAGGCGACGAAGCGGCCGTCGGGGAAGACCTCCGTGACGGTGCCGGTCGCCCCGAGCTGCAGGTCGCCCCGGACGAGGAAAGCCGTCACGGAGGAGCCCGGTACGATCGCCGACGGAGCCGGCGGCGGGGCCGATCCGGCGGGCGCCGGCGACGACGCCCCGAGGAGCGCGAGGTTCGCCTCGTTCACTCCGAGGCGCGAGAACGACTCGCGAAACGACTCCAGGGTCCCTGAGGGAAGGCCGGCGGCCTGGAAGGCGAGGAGCGTCCCGGCCCCGGGCACGGGGGCGAAGGACTCGGGGAGGCTCTCGAGGAGCGCCTTCCGGAGCTCCACCAGCCTCGCCCCCTCCGCAGCCGCGGACAGGCGCGCGAAGAAGGCCGCCCGCTCGGCGATCGGCGGCCCTCCCCCGGTCCGGCCGGCGGCACCGGTCGGGGCCTGCGGCTTCTCCGGGACGATCTGCAGCATCGACTCGATCGGCGTGACGCCGGCGATCGCCTTCCTCGAGAAGCCCCAGCCCGAGGCGACGGCCCCGGCCAGCTTCCCCTCCAGGTAGACGGGGCTCCCGCTCATCCCGGCGATGACCCCGGTCTCCTCCAGTCCCAGGCCCGAGAGCTCGACGATGATGGTCGACCGCCCGACCCCGGCGTTCCGGATCACGCCGATCACCTCGGCGTCGAACCGTTCGACGCTGCTGCCGCGGAGGACGGTGAGCCCGTAGCCCTTCATCCCCGTCCGGACCTCTCCCGCCGGGAGGATCTCCGAGCCGGAAGCGGGCGCAGAGAAGAGTGCCAGAGCGAGCGCCGCGAGCGCGACGTAACGCTTTGACCCTCTTCGAGATTCCGTGCTACCTTGCCCCGGTTTCAGGCCCCTCCGGGGGGGGAGAAAAATGACGGAAGCCGGCAACGCCAACATCGTTCAGCTGTTCCTCACTGCGGGATGGACGGCGAAGGCCGTCCTCCTGATCCTCGCCCTCTTTTCCCTGGGCTCCTGGGCGGTCATCGTCGCGAAGCTCTGGAGTTTCTCACGGGCCGATTCCCACTCCGGGCGGTTCGTCGCCCACTTCCGGAAGAGCCGGAAGTTCGCCGACGTCCTCGGGGTCTGCGACCAGTACCCGGCCAGCCCCCTCGTCGGTCTTTTCCGCGCCGGCTACGCGGAGCTCGACGCCCAGGTCAGGGCGGGCCGGGACGTCGCTCCTGCCGACTCGGGCCGGCTCTTCGTCAAGAGCCTCCCGGCCATCGAGAGGGCCCTCGAGCGGGCGGCAGGGGTGGAGTCGAACCACCTCACCCGGCGCCTCCCCTTCCTCGCGACGACCGCCTCGGCCACCCCTTTCATCGGCCTCTTCGGGACCGTGTGGGGGATCCTGGGCGCGTTCCGACAGATCGGTGTCACCGGGTCCACCTCGATCGTCACCGTCGCCCCCGGCATCGCCGAGGCCCTCGTCAACACCGCGGCGGGTCTCGTGGCCGCCGTCCCGGCGCTCATCGCCTACAACTACCTCAACGGACGGGTCCGCGTCACCAGGTCCGAGATGAGGGACTTCGCCCTGGAATTCCTGAACCTCGCCGAGCGCCACTTCACCTGATTCGCCGGGAGGAACGAGCGGATGGCCGTCAAGATCGACGACGACGTCGAAGCCTACTCCGACATCAACGTCACCCCGCTGGTCGACGTGATGCTCGTCCTCCTGATCATCTTCATGGTCACGGCGCCGCTCCTCCACCAGGGTGTCGAGGTGAAGCTCCCGAAGTCGGTCTCCCAGAACCTGCCGAAGTCGCCGGAGGACCCCCTCATCCTCTCCATCACGAGGAAAGAGGTCTACTACCTCAACGAGACCCCGATCCCCAAGCAGCAGCTCCGGGACCGGCTGAAGCTGATACTGAAGAACCGGAAGGACCGCTCCGTCTATCTCAAGGCCGACCGGAACCTGCCGTACGGCGTCGTCGTCGAGACGATGGACGTCCTGAACCGCCTCGGGGTCGAGAGCCTCGGGATGGTCACGGAGCTCAGGAGCGAGCAGGGCTCGTGACCGTTTCGGAGATCCTCGAAGAGAGGATCCGGCGCCCCGACGCCCCGCACGGACTGGCCACGGCGCTCTCCCTGGCGGCGCACGCCGCGTTCGTCGTCTTCCTCGTCCTCATATCGCAGCCGCGGAAGCTGACGACCCCGCCGCTCATGTCGCTCCCGGTCCGCGTCGTCTCGCCGGGCGCCCTCGCGAGGCTCTCCGCGCCGCCGGCCCCGGCCGCCGCCCCCGAGGAAGCCCCCCGGCGCCCGGTCATCGAGAAAATCCAGAAGGAAGAGTCCCCCGTCCCGTCGAAGGAAGCGCTCCCGCTCCCGGAGAAGGGGAAGAAGCCGAAGGAGACGAAGCCGGCTCCCGCTCCCCGCTCGGCCGCCGCCTCCCCCAACCGGTCGGCCGGAACCGGTGCGGCCGTCGAGCTCCCCTCCGCCGGCGTCGGCCTCGGCGGCGACGGAACGCCCGGCGTGTCGAACTTCGGGGCCTCCGTCTCGGGCTTCGACGCCGACTTCCCCTTCGCGTACTACGCCGAGCAGATCCAGGCCCTCATCGGGGCCAACTGGCTGAAACCCGAAGTCCCGGACTCCACGGCCTGCGTCGTCACGTTCCGGATCCAGCGCTCCGGGCAGGTCACCGACGTGAAGGTCGAGACCCCCTCGGGTCTCGGCTTCTACGACCGGGCCGCCTCGCGCTCGATCTACGCCGCCAACCCGCTCCCGCCTCTTCCGCCGGAATTCCGGGGAGAGGAGCTGGGGGTTCACATCCGCTTCCAGTGAAGCGCCGACGGAGGACCCCGTGAAGCGTCCCGCTCTCCTCCTGACGGGCCTCGCGCTCGTCGCCGCCCTCGCCGCGATCGCCGGGCAGCCGCCCGTGCCGACCGTGGCGCCGCCGGCCCAGCAGCCGACCGACATCTCGATCCTGATCAGCCAGGAAGGGAGCCGTCGCGTCGCGCTCGCCGTCCCTCCCGCCACGACGCAGGCGTCCGCCATCCCGGGCGACGTCTCCGCCGCGTTCAACGGGGCGCTCGCGGGAGACCTGGGCATCTCCCCCTGGTTCGTCCTCGCCGACCCCGCGCTCCACCCGAAGGGGTTCCGGCCCCCCGCCACCCGCGAGGAAGGGGACGCCTGGGTCGCCTCGGGGGCCCAGTTCCTTCTCGACTCACAGATCCTGACGGAAGGGTCGAACCTCGTCGTCTCGGCCCAGCTGCTCGACCTCCGCACCCTCCGGCCGATCCTCTCGCGGAAGTACACGACGGCGGGAGCGACCATCCGCCGCGTGGCGCACGTCATCGCCAACGACGTCGTCCGGCAGTTCACCGGCAGGCCGGGCCCCTTCCTGACCCGGATCGTCTTCAGCTCCGACCGCGACGGGGGACGCACCAAGGAGCTCTACGTCATGGACTACGACGGCGAGAACCAGCGCCGGATCACCTCCCACAAGTCGCTCTCGATCGCGCCGGACTGGTCGTACGACGGCGACAAGATCGCCTACCAGTCGTTCGTGAGCACCCCTCCCGGCGTCTACTGGTTCTCCCTCGCGACCGGGACGCGGAACCGGATCCCGGTCACGACCGAGCTGAACTCGGCCCC
>CAZNSS010000192.1:0-7122 GCA_964575465.1 uncultured Holophagales bacterium
CGGGAGCCGCCTCTACTGCTCGAACTGCCGGCAGGTCACGCGCTGGTTCGACTGCATCCGCTGCCACGCCACCATCAAGGTCTTCTGATCGTGACGACCTCGTCATTCGCTCGTGCCAGGGAGGAAGCTACCGCCCGCTACCCCACCTACACCTCACTCCTATGCCCCACAACCACTTCGGAATCGTCGTCCCCGCCGTCCAACCGCCTACTGGCGTCCTCGACCTTCAAGACGCCGACTGGGAACACCTCCGCTCCATCGTGCGCGAGCACCTCGACGGGCGAATCGAAATCACGACGCACACCGGTCTCCGCGTCCTCCTTTTCGGGAGCGTCGTCGAGATCCCGGTCTACCTCGTGCGCGTCTGGTCCGAGCACCCGATCGAGGACATCGCCACCTTCGTTCAGCCGGAGCTCGTCCGCATCGCGAACACCCACACCGAGAACGTCTGACGGCACCAACCGGACGGCCCCTTCCCCCTGGACGTCGCCACCGGCCCCGCCGGGACGGGACGCTGCACGAAAGACCTGCCGGGCCCCACGCGCGAACTGCGACGTGGCCCCCGCAGCACCTCCGGCGTGCGGCCTCGTCCCGGCGGGGCACGGAGTGACCGTCGCCCCTTCAGAATTCGATCTTGGGCGGACGCCCGAGCCATGTGCGCTGCTGATCCCGGTACTACTTCCAAACCGTCACCCCTATGGACCAGACCCCCTCGATCGCACCGGTTATGTCGACGAAGCGTCGGCGCCGCCGATCCGTGTGGCTTCGCCTCACGCTCCGCGTTCTGCGCGTGCTCTCGGTCGCGCTGTTCGTGTTTCTCAGGTTCGCGGAGCGAGCGGTCCGCGAGCCACTCACCTGGTTACTCGTCGGCGCCGCGTTCTTCGCGCAGAGTGCCTACGTGCACTGGCCGCACTGACTGCCAGACCGGACACCGACACCGACCCACTCCCCGGGACCGGCGCGCACCCCGGCTCTCCTGTCGTCTCGCTCAGGTTGCTCTCGACCCCGCCAGCCCTCTGGCCTGCAGGAACGCCCCCGACCGCCGCCGTTCGTCTCGAGCGAGAGACGTCCGCCCCGGACGGGATCGGCAGGACGGCAGTCCACGGCTGGCGGGGCACGAGGCATCTCACGTTCACCGAAACACCTCTCTCCCGGAAGGAAGCCCTCGGCCCGACAACGCGACTCTCGCTGGCTGCCTGGTATCCCCTTCCCCACACCCCAATGCGCGACACGACCCGACTCGAGCTCCTCGTTCCGCTCGCGGACAACGACACCGTCCCGTTCTCCGACGCGGCCTTCGCCGCCTTCGAGGACTTCCTCGTCCAGCTTGCCGGCGGCTTCACCCGCCGCGGCGACGTCGAGGGAGCCTGGAGGGCGCCCGACGGTCGCGTGATGCGAGACCGGTCACGGTCGTACGCTGTGACCGTCCCCGAGCACCTCACGGATCGCGTGGCGTCGTCTATCGATCACTACGTGCGTCGCCAGTTCAGGCAGCAGGCGACGTTCGTCGAGACTCTCCCGGCGCGAGCCGTCGCGTTCTAGGACCATGGTGCCTTCCGACCGGGCGAGCGCCGACCCGGGGCCGACCCCGCACGAACCGCCGGACCGAGGAGACAGCGCTCGAAGCGACCTCGTCATCCTCTCCGGAGCAACGGGAAGTTCGGGGCGGCCCCGGTCCGCGGCGATCGGGCCGCTCGACCCGCGACGTCCTCCCGAGACGCTCACCGATCGCGACGTCTCGGCGCTCGCGTTCATCGGCCGGTCGCAGGAGGCCGCTCAGTACCAACTTCACGAAGCGGTCTTCCCGGGACTCGGCGAGGCCGTCGTCTCGCGTCGGATCCGAAAGCTCGCTGCCCGGGGCCTCCTCGCCATAGAGCGGTGGAACAAGGTCGGCATCAACCGGCTGCGTCTCCGGCCCGCCGGCCTCGAAGCCGTCGTCGAGAGGAAGGGCGCCCGCGACGACGAGCTCTTCCTCCTTCGCGCCCCGCTCGCCCAGTCGGCTGTCGCCCACCATCTCTGGGTCGTCGATTGCCGTCTCATCATCGACAGGCTCCCGGCCCCTCCGACCTCGGCCCAACCGTCCTGGGTCCTAGAGCGCCGGTGGAACCCGCGGCCGGCCGCGATTCCGGACGTCCTGGCCATCTGGCGGCCCACGCGTGAGAGCCCCGGGCATTTCCTGGCCCTCGAAATCGACATCGGGACGGAGGCGATCCGGCGGACGTTCGTCCCGAGGCTCGTCGCCCTCGCTGAGACGCTCGTCCCCTTCGCCGGAACGTCTCCGGCCTTCATCTCCGTCCTGACCCGGGGCTCCAGGCGTGTGGCTGCCATCCAGCAGGCTGTGGCCTCCGTCTCGATCGCCCTTCCGGTCGTCGTCGACTCCCTGCCCCCAGCGGCCGGCCGGCCGGCATTCGCCGCCCTCCGGACCCTGCTCACGGTGGGTGCAAAGTCGCCTTCGCACCCCGGTCCGGCGTAAGCCCGCACGCCACAGACATTTCGCACCCTTCGGCTTCGCGGCGCTTAGGGGGCGCGAGCGAATGAGTGAGCGGCGAAAGGGCGCTGGGCGCTGCAGTGGCTCTTCAGCACGCCGAAGTGAGTCAGTTCGACGGAGTGCAGGGCAGGAGAGTCCCTTCGGGTGAAGGTCGCAGGCGCACCGGACCACACCGAAAGGAGATCCACATGACCACCTTTGCTCCCTCGAAGAAACCCATGACGCTCTGCCCGTCGTGCCAGTCCATTTTCACGGGGACGCTCCCGCCGACTTGCCCCACTTGCGGGGCCGCGCTCGGGACGTCGATCGGCGCCAACCGGAAACAGGGCTCCCTCCTCGTCCCGAAGATGTCGTCCATTCGCCCGGCCGCGCGGCCGAAGCTCCCGGTCGAGGTGACGCTCGGAATCGAGATCGACCGCACCGGGTCGTCCGCCGCCTTCCAGGCCGGAATCGCCTTTTCGTCCGAGGTGCTCCTCGAGACCATCGCGGCGAAGGTGAAGAGCCTTACGGTCTACGTCGGCACGCACGGCGACGAGGAGTGCGGCGAGGCGCCGGTCCTCCACACTGCCGGCGGGACGCGCGAGCAGGCGATGGCCGACATCCGCGGCATCACCTTCGGCGGCGGCGGCGACGCACCCGAGACTCACCTCGACGGCATCCGCAACTTCCTCGAGACGGTTCCCTGGCCCATGGACAAGAGCCGGACGCGCGGCGCCTTCGTCGCCTTCCTCACAGACGACACGAAGCCCGACCGGACCGGGGCGACCGCGACGCAGATCGGGAAGGCGATCCGCGACAAGGACCTGCTCTTCTACGCCGTCTGCCAGAAGACGAAGGAGCTCGAGGCCCTCGTGAGCGCGGCAGGTGGACTCCTCATGCCGATCTCGAACACGCCGGATCGCGCCGATCTGCAGAACGCGGCCGCCCAGGTGAGCGCATCGCTCATTGCGACCATCGGCGCCGGCGGGACGCTCCCGATGACGATGCCGGGAGGTGCGCGGTGAAGAGCGTCATCCCCACCCTCCAGCGCGTCGGCACGTTCTCGTCCGGACTCGCCCGGCCCGTGACGGCGTGCCGCAGGCAGCAGCTCGCGATCCTTGTCCGGGACGCCTCGTCGTCGATGTCCGGCGAGAAGGCGCGGGAGGCGGACGCTGCTTCCCGCACGCTCGCCACAGAGCTCGCCGCTCCCGCCAACCGAGGCGTCTTCACCGTCGCAGTAATCGACTTCTCGACGTCCGTCTCCAACGTCCAGCCGCCCGAAGCCGCCGACAGCCTCGTCGGGCACCTCGCACCGCTCACCGCCTCCGGTTCGACGAACGTCGCGGATGCCCTCTCCGAGGCGGAGCGAATCGCCCGCAACGCTCCGGCAGACCTCGCCGCGTCGCGCCCGGTCGTCCTCCTCTTCTCCGACGGCCGGCCCAATTGCGGCGGCGACGCCCGGACGGTCGCGGCCAGCTTGAAGGCGGTTGCAGACGTGGTGACGGTCGCCTTCGGCTCGGATGCCGACGAAGCGTTCCTCCGCGAGATCGCTTCCTCGCCGGCGCACGCCTACCGGTGCCGCGACGGCCGGGAACTCCGGAAGTTCTTCGCCGCCGTCGGTGCCACGCTCACCCACTCCATCGCCGCCGGTGTCCCGGCCGCCGGCCCCCTCGCGTCGATCACCCGGTGAGGGCTGCCGTGAGCCGCGCCGTCCCCCCTCCGGAGCATCTGGACTACCTCCAGCAGATCGGTGTCGACGTTCATTCGCCGAGCCTGTCGGTCGCCGTTCCGCGTGCTCCCGCGGCGCTGGCGTCGGCTCCGGCACCCGTCTCGCCTCTTCCTACCTCCCCGTCGCCCGCCCGCTCGCCCGTCGCCGTCTCGGTCGGCCGGCACCCTGCCCGCCGGCCGGCCGAGCGGAAACCCACCCGCCCCCACCCGGTTCCCTCGCCTCGGCGCCTCCCCACGCCGCGTCACCTCCCTAAGTGGTGGCCGATCGTCGAGTGGGCCGTCGCGCTCTTCGCCGTGGCGGCCGCCGTCGTCCTCCTCGTGATGCTGCTCATGGCGAGCGGAGTGCTCGCCCAGGAGCTTCCGGCCCCGACCCCCGTGGCCACTTCCGCCTCTCCGTCTCCCGAGGAGCTGCCCGCCGTGCAGAAGCGCCCGAGCTCGAAGTCATCGAAGCCGAAGGCCCCGTCCCCGAAACCACAGGACAGCGAGCGCGCCACCCTCCCGGTGCAGGCGTCGGCGGAGCCGAACGTGAAGGTCGAGGCGGTCGCCCACGCGGAGAGCACCTCGCCAGAGCCCGATACATCTGAAGCGCGCACACCGGTCCTCCTGCCGACGCCGAACTCCGGGGCGCCCGCCGGTCGACCCGCCGCGGGGAGCGTGCCGCTGCAGAAATCCTCTTCCGGAATCGAGACCGTCGTCGGCATGGCGTTTCTCTCGGGGCTCGGTTACCTCGCGTGGGACCGCCGGAAGCTCGGCTCACGGCTCGGACGCATAGAGGCGGCCCTCGGGCTCGAGGCCCAGATCACTTCGCCCTCGATCACGTCGGTGGAGAGCGAGGTGCCGACCACCCGCTCCCCGGAACCTCCGGCCCTCTTGAACGCCGAGAGCCCCGAGGCCGCCCTTGGCGCCCTCATAGCCGAAGCCAAGCGCCGCGGTGTAGCGACGCTGCCGAGGGCCGCCACGCGCAGCTGGGGCGCCGGCGTCGCTTCGATCACCGGGAACGTTCGAAAGGAGAACCAGGACGCTGCGATCGTCTTCGAGGTCAACGCGACGGCGGTGCTCGTCGTCGCCGACGGCCTCGGTGGCCTCCCGCACGGGAAGGAGGCCGCCCGGCTCGCGGTGGGAGCCGCCGCTCTCTCGGCCGCCGAGGCGCTCGGAGCGTCGCCGGCAGCGCCCGCTCACCCGGAGCTCGTGGCCGAGCAAGCTCTCCTCGACAGCGCGGCGGCCCTCTGCCGGCAGGCGCGCGCCGCCGGATGGGCCGAGCCCCGGGACGGCTTTCGCTCGACCCTCATCGTCGTTGTCGGCACTCCTTCGACCTACGGCTACTGCTACCTCGGTGACGGCGGAGGCGTCGTCGTCCGGCAGGCGGGCACGATCGATACGTTCCTCGTCCCCCAGAAGGCCGACGGCATCGCCAACGTCGTCGCCGGGAGCCTCGGTCCCGTCCTTCAGGGGACGCCGGTCGTCGGCAAGCTCCCCCGCCGCGCTGGTGACAACCTCCTCGTCGGCACGGACGGTGTCTTCGACCGGGTTCCCGAAGGCTTCGCCGCATCCGTCGTTCGGCTCCTCGGCTCCCACGACGGCGACGCCCAGGCCGTGGCATCACTCGTCGTCTCCGACTTCGCCTCCGCCAAGGACGGCTCCATGTACGTCTGCGACGACAACCTCAGCTTCGCGATCCTCTGCACGCCCGCCCCTCGGGCGACAGCCCCCGCCGTCACCATCCAGCGGCCGGCGCTGGCCAGGAGGTGATCCGTGCTCGCCGCCGGAACCGTCATCGAGTGCGCCTCCGGGGAGTCGGTGACCATCAAGAAGACCTTCACGCCGGGCGGCCAGGGCTGCGCCTATCTCGTCCGACGGTCGCGGACCGGCACACCCGGCGTCCTCAAGCTCTTCCACGACCGCTTCGACCGCGCCGAGACGCAACGGCGCCTCGAGTACCTCATCGCCCAGCGCCTCGATAGGCTCTGCCCTGTCCTGATCGGGCCCCGCGACCTCGTCGTCGGCCCGTCGGGCGTCGGCTACGTCGCCGAGCTCTTCCCCGGAGAACCGCTCGAAGAGGTCCTCTCCCACCCGGGCCTCACCATCTTCCACACCCTCACGCTTGCGGTCGCCCTGGCCCACGCGGTCGACGCGCTCCACAGCCGCGGCATCGCGCACGGTGACCTCCACGGCTCGAACGTTCTCGTCGCGGTGGCGGGCGACACGCTCCAGCCCGGGATCATCGACTTCGACAACTTCGCCGGGCCCAGAGTCTCTCCCCCGCCTATGGTCGGCCAGATCCTCTACATCGCCCCGGAGCTCCGGGCGGCCCTGCGCGACGGCCACCCGGCCATTCCCGACCTGCGCTCCGACCGATTCGCCTTCGGCGTCCTCATGCACGAGGTCGTTCTCCTCCTGCACCCGGCCGGCGGCGCCGACGCGACGCCCGAGATGTTCGAGCAGGCCATGATGGGCGGCTGGGTCCACGACCCGGCCCGCGCGAACCGGCCGAAGAGCGCCGGAGGCGTGCCCCGCGAGGCGATCAACGCCGACCTCCAGCGGCTCTTCCGCCTCTCGCTCAGTCCGGACCCCGACGAGCGGCCGTCGACTCGAACCTGGGAGGAGGCGCTCCTCGCCGCCCTCAAGACGGTTCACATCTGCGACAACTGCTCCATGCCCTTCCTCGTCGACCCGTCCAAGATCGCCTGTCCGGCATGCGGTGGCAGCTTCCCGGACTGGGTCCTCCGCCTCCGTGACGGCCGGGTCATCCCGATCGACGAGGCCTCGGTTCGCGTCGGGCGGGCGCACCTCGGCGGCAGCCCGAAGGTCAGTAGCACACATGCGGTCTTCCGGAAGATCGGACCGGATCTCCTCGTGGAGTCCTGCGGGCGGAACGGGACGTGGCGCATGAACGGCCACGGCTGGGTCCGGCTGCCGGACCGGACGCC
>CAZNSS010000193.1:0-7116 GCA_964575465.1 uncultured Holophagales bacterium
CCTCGTCGTCGTCGGGAGCGGCGTCGCGCCGCCGGGCGCGCTCGCCCCGCGCGCGGGGACCCTCGACGGGCGGAAAGGTCGCGTCGAAGAGCGCCTTCACGGCGTCGCCGATCAGCTTGCGGGCGACGATCTCGGAGCCCTGCTGCTCTCCCTCGAAGACCATCTCCACCTTCCCGGTGATGGCCGGGAGGGTGGCGAAGAGGTCGACGAGGCGCGGGGCGACGACCTTCTCTCCCGAGAGGACCGCGCGCCTCTCCATGTTCGAGACGAGGAGCTCGCGCATGGCGATCGGCATCCGGGCGGAGACTCCCGAGCCCTGGTCGACGAGGTCGCTCCGGCGGGCCACGAACGCGACCTCCTCGACGAGCGTCTTGAAGGAGTCGGGGAGGCGCACCTCGACGCCGTCGAGCGGCCGCTCGCTCCACGACTCCTGGTCGGTGATCGCCTTCGCCGTGGCGACGTCGCGCGGGTAGTGGGTCAGGATCTGCGAGGCGATCCGGTCCTTCAGCGGCGTGATGATGTTCCCGCGGTTCGTGTAGTCCTCGGGGTTCGCCGAGAAGACCATCACGAGGTCGAGGGAGATCCGTACCGGGAAGCCGCGGATCTGCAGGTCGCGCTCCTCCAGGATGTTCAGGAGGCCGACCTGGATGCGGGGGGCGAGGTCCGGCAGCTCGTTGATCGCGAAGATGCCGCGGTTCGTCCTGGGTACGATCCCGTAGTGGATGACCTCCTCGTCGGCGAAGGTCTTCTTGAGCGTCGCCGCCTTCACCGGGTCGACGTCGCCGATCAGGTCGGCGATCGTCACGTCGGGCGTCGCGAGCTTCTCGCGGTAGCGCTCCTCCCGCCGCAGCCACGCGACGGGGACGTCGGGGCCGGCGGTCAGGGAGAGGCTGCGGGCGTACTTCGTGAAGGGGGCGAACGGCGACTCGTTCAGCTCGGAGCCCGCGACGACGGGGATCTCGGCGTCGAGGAGGTTCACGAGGGCGCGGAGGATGCGGGTCTTCGCCTGGCCCCGGAGGCCGAGGAGGATCAGGTCGTGCCGGGCGAGGACGGCGTTCACGAGCGCCGGGACGACCGTCCGCTCGTAGCCGAGGATCCCGGGGAAGGGGTTCTCGCCGCGCGCGAGGATCCCGAGGAGGTTCTCGCGCATCTCGTCCCGGACGGAACGGTGGCGATAGCCCGATTCGACGAGCTCGCCGAGGGTCGAGGGTCGGTACGTCATCTCCACGGTCTACGCCTCCGTCGCCCGTTCGGGTTTCGGGATCGTACGTCGGGCGCCCTGCCGCGGCTCAGGGCTTCCGGATGCCGAACTTCTCGAGCCGGTACTGAAGCGTCCGGTAGGTGAGGCCGAGGAGCCGGGCGGCCCGCGCGATGATCCACCCCGACCGTTCCATCGCCTGGACGATGAGCTGCCGCTCGAGGTCCTCGATGTCGATCCCCTCGGCGGGGATCTCGAAGCCGTAGGGGCGGGCGGCCGGCGAAGTCTGGAGGCGGATCTCGAGCGGCAGGTCGGCGGGCTTGACGGTCGTTCCCTCGCAGAGGAGGACGGCCCGCTCGACGACGCTCTCGAGCTGCCGGATGTTTCCCGGCCAGGGGTGGCGGACGAGGAGGTCGAGGGCGGCGGGGTCGATCTCCGCGACCGAGGTGCCGTGCGTCGCGTTCGCCTTCTCCAGGAAGCGCTGGACGAGGGCCGGGATGTCGCTCCCCCGCTCGCGGAGCGGCGGGAGGACGATGGGGATGACGTTCAGCCGGTAGAAGAGGTCCTCCCGGAACTGCCCCGACTTCATCATCGCCTCGAGGTCGCGGTTCGTGGCGGCGACGACGCGGACGTCGACCGGAATCGTCTCGTTCCCGCCCACCCGGCGCACCTCGCGCTCCTGCAGGACGCGGAGGATCTTCCCCTGGAGGGGGAGCGAGAGGTCGCCGATCTCGTCGAGGAAGAGGGTCGAGAGGGAGGCCGCCTCGAAGAGGCCCGTCTTCCGCGCCTCGGCCCCCGTGAAGCTCCCCTTCTCGTGCCCGAAGAGCTCGCTCTCGAGGAGGTTCTCGGGGATGGCCGCGCAGTTGATCGCGTGGAACGGCCGGGCCGCTCGCGCGGAGCGGGAGTGGATCGCCCGGGCGACGAGCTCCTTGCCGGTGCCCGACTCGCCCCGCACGAGGACGGTCGACTGCGTCGGGGCGATCTTCTCGACGAGGCGGAAGACCTCGCGCATCGCGGCGCTCTCGCCGACCATCGCCTCGAGGCCGTCCCCCTTGAGGCGGCGCTCGAGGCGGAGCGCCCGCTCGTTCAGTCGGTGGCTCTCGACGGCGCGTTCCACCCGGAAGAGCAGCTCGTCGGCCACGACGGGCTTGCTCATGTAGTCGAAGGCGCCGAGGCGGTGCGCCTCGCGGGCCCGCTCCACGGAGCCGTGGGCGGTGATGAGGATGACGCGCGGGGGGAGGGGCCCCTCGGCGAGGGCGCGGACGAGGTCCATGCCGGAGAGACCCGGCATCTTCAGGTCGGTCAGGACGACCTCGGGGTGCGTCTCGCCGGCGAGGACGAGGGCCTGGCGGCCGTCGGCCGCGGCCGTGACGCGGTACCCCTCGTCCTCGAGGATCATCTGGAGGGACTCGCGCTGGTGCTTCTCGTCGTCGACGACGAGGAGGGTCGCGCGCGGCGGCTCGGTCATCCCTCGAGGTTACTCCGAAGGGGGTGCCGCGAGGGGGAGCCAGAGACGGAAGGCGGCGCCGCGGGCCCCCTCCCTGTTCCCGGCCTCGACCCGGCCGCCGTGCTCCTCGACGATCCGTTTCACCATCGCGAGGCCGAGCCCGACGCCTCCCTCCTTCGTCGAGAACCAGGGCTCGAAGAGCCGGGGGAGATGGGCGGCGTCGATGCCGGGCCCCTCGTCCTCGAACGAGAGGACGAGGCGCGGGCCCTCCTCGGGCGTCGCGGTGGCCAGGCGCGCCGCGACGGAGAGGGTCCCTCCCTCGCGCTCCATCACCTGGATCGCGTTCTGCGCGAGGTTCCAGACGCTCGACTTCAGGAGCGAACCATCGGCCGCGACGCGGGGCAGCCCGTCGGGGAGGTCGGAGGCGATCGTCACGCGGGCCCGGTCGGCCGTCTCGGACAGCTCGACGAGCGTCTCGCGGACGAGGGTGACGGCGTCGACGGGCACGATCGTCAGCGAGAGCGGCCGACCGAACGCGAGGAAGCTGTTGATGAGGGCCGCGAGGCGGTTGATCTCGCCACGGAGGGCCTCGATGCGCGTCGCCTGATCGGTGGCGGCGGCCTCGTCGGCGGGGCGGTGGCGCCGCTTCAGGACGTCGAGGCCGAGGGAGAGGGCGTTCAGGGGGTTCTTGATCTCGTGCGCGAGGCCCGCGGCGAGGTGGGAGATCTCGGCCCTCTTCTCGGCGGCCGCGAGGCGGGCGAGGAGGTCCTGCCGCTCTCGGAGCGCGGAGGTCATCCGGTTGAAGGCGATGGCGAGCTGGCCCACCTCGTCGGCGCGGTCGACGGGGACGACGACGTCGAGGTGGCCGTCGGCGACCTGCCGCGCGGCCTCGGCGACCGCCTCGATCGGGCGCGTCGCGTTCCGCGTGACGACGAGGATGACGACGAGCCCGACCGCGAACACCCAGAGGAGCGAGTAGAGCCCTCCCCGGAAGTTGTCCTCGAGCTCGGCGCGGATGTTCTCGAGCGAGTAGCGGATCCGGATCCTGCCGAGGTAGCGTTCCTCGATGACGAGGGGGACCTCGAGCGTCTGGGTCGTCTCGCCGCTCCCGACGACCCCCTCGATCTCGAGCCCTCCGGGCTTCTTCGGGTTCGGGACCTTCCGGACGCGCGGCGCCGCGGTGGCGCCGGAGGCGGTCTCCTCGGGGACCACCTCGCCCCCCTGGATGATCCGGATCTCGCGGAGCCCCTTCTGCTTGAGCCGCTCGCGGAACTCTTCGAGCGCCTTCGGGTCCTTCGATCCGCCGGGACCCATGCGCGTCGCGGCGACCTGGATCGCGTCGGCGAGCGACTTGTAGGAGGCGTCGGCCTCGGAGAGCATCTGGTTCTGCGAGCGGAGGTAGATCACCGTCTGCGCGACGGCGGCCGTGACGAGGATCGCGGTGAACGCGATGCCGAGCCGGGTGGAGAGCCCGAGGCCGCGGAAGAGGCGTGACGACATCATCGGGACAGGAGGATGACCGACCCCCAGACGGCGCCGACGAGGCCGAGAGCGGCCCACCGGACCTGGTCGTCGGTCGCCGACGGCGGAAGGAAGGACCGGACGGGGCGGGTGAGCGGGGAGGCGACGAGTGCGAAGAAGCCCCGGACCTTGTTCTGCGGGTTCCGGATCAGCCGCGAGACGAGGAGGTCGAGGAGGAGGTAGACGAAGGCGAGGAATGCGATGAAGCGGACCATCAGGATGAGCTTCGTCGAGGTGGCGTCCATCGGGAGGATTCTCCGTCAGCGCCGGGGCTCGGCGAAAAGGAAGAGGGGGGAGCCCGCCGGGCTCCCCCCTCTTGCCGGAACGTGGACGGCCCGTCAGCCCTTGTCGGCGCCGAAGGAGACTCGGGCCTGGACGGCCTGGCCCGATTTCGGGTAGCGGACGGAGGCGACGAGGTCCTGGACCGCCTGCGAGGGCGGGGCGGTCATCAGGGAGACGACGATCGTGACGAGGAAGTTGACCGGGACGCCGAAGACGCCGCAGGCCACGGTGTTCGTCCCGAACCACGAGACGCCGAAGAAGCGGCTCCCGACGAGGTAGTAGAGCGTCAGGCCGAAGCCGGTGAGCATCCCTGCGACGGCGCCGGGGCGGTTCGCGCGCTTCCACCAGATGCCGAGGACGAGGACCGGGAAGAACGAGGCCGCCGCGAGGCTGAAGGCCCAGGCGACCATCTCGACGATGATCCCGAGGCGCGCCGTCGCGACCCATGCCGCGATGAGGGCCGTCACGACGAGGAGGACCTTCGTGATGACGAGGCGCCGGGTGAGCGTCGCGTTCTTGTTGATGACGTTGAAGTAGAGGTCGTGGGAGATCGCGTTCGAGATCGTCAGGAGCAGTCCGTCGGCCGTGGAGAGGGCGGCCGCGAGGCCGCCCGCCATGACGAGGCCGGTGATGACGAACGGGAGGCCGGCGATCTCGGGCGTCGCGAGGACGACGAAGTCGGACGACTTGACGACGAAGTCGGCGAGCTGCACGACGCCGTCCTTCAGCTTGTCGACGATCGAGAAGAGCCCGGCCGGCTGCCAGAGGTTGACCCAGGCCGGGAGCTTGTCGACCGAGGAGCCGACGAGGTTCGTGAAGACGGCGTTCCGCGCGAACGCCGCGTAGGCGGGCGCCGTGAAGTAGAGGAGGAAGATGAAGAAGAGAGACCACCCGACGGACGTTCGCGCCTCGCGGACCGACGGGGTCGTGTAGTAGCGCGTCAGGATGTGGGGGAGCCCCGCCGTCCCGACCATGAGGCAGAACGTGAGAGCGAGGAAGTTCCACATCTTGTTCCCGACCGGGACCGAGAGGTAGTTCTCGACGGCGGCGCCTTCCTTCGCGGGGGACGTCGCCTGCGTGTCGGCCGTCTTCTTGGCGGCCGTCAGCTTCTCCTTGTCGGCGGCCGGGAGGGAGGCGTCCTTGAGCTTCGCCGCGGCCTCCTCGGACTCGGCTTTCCAGAGGGCCCGCGTCGCCTTCTCCTGCGGGTCGTTCGCGATGGCGATCGCCCTCGTGTTGTTCGACTGCAGGAGCTTGCCGTAGGTGAGCTGCGGGACCGGGACGGTGAAGAGCCTGAAGGAGAGGTAGACGACCGGGACGAGGTAGCTGAGGATCAGGATGATGTACTGGGCGACCTGCGTCCAGGTGACCGACTTCATGCCTCCGAGGACCGAGCAGAAGAGGACGCCGATCAGGCCGACGAAGCAGCCGATCTTGAAGTCGAGGCCGATGAAGCGGGAGACGATGAGGCCGACGCCCGTGACCTGCGCGATGAGGTAGGTGAACGAGCAGGTGATGGCGGCGACGACGCCGATGATCCGGGCCGCGTTTCCCTCGTACCGCGCGCCGAGGAAGTCCGGGATGGTGTACGCGCCGAACTGCCTCAGGTACGGCCCGAGGAGGACGGCCAGGAGGAGGTAGCCGCCCGTCCACCCCATGATGTAGGCGAGGCCGGAGAAGCCCTGGATGGAGAGCGTTCCGGCCATCGAGATGAAGGACGCGGCCGACATCCAGTCGGACCCGGTCGCCATGCCGTTGTAGATCGCGGGGACGTTCCGCCCGGCGACGTAGTACTGGTCGGCGTTCGAGGTCCTCGTGATGATCCCGATCAGGATGTAGATCCCGAGCGAGAGGCCCATGAAGAGGTAGCCGATCCAGGTGTTCGAGAGGCCGAAGGCCTGCTCGGCGATGCCGATGAGGAGCGTGACGCCGAGGAAGCAGGCGGTGTAGAGCGTGAAGATCTTGCGCAGCGACATGCTCTGTCCCCTACTCCTGGATCCCGAACTCGAGGTCCTTCTTGTTCATCAGCTTCGCGTAGAGAGCGATCTCGATGACGAAGACGATGATCGATCCCTGCGCGGCCATGTAGTAGCCGAACGGGAAGCCGAGGAAGCTGATCGTGTTCAGCGCCGCCGCGAACAACCCCGAGATCAGGTACGTGACGACGAACCAGATCGTCAGGAGCACGACCGTCAATCGGAGGTTGTACCTCCAGTACTCACGCTTCTGGTCTTCGGTCAGTGTGGCCATGTCTCGCTCCTCGCCCCTCTTCAGAAGTAGAAGGCCTGCATCTGGATGGTGAACTGGTCCGCGCTCTTTCCGACCTTGGGATCGACCTTTCCGTAGGCCGCCTTGAGGTTGAAGTTGTGGCCGAACGCCATGTAGCCGAGGCCGATCGACCAGCGGGCCTCGTCGCCGGAGTCCGTGCTGGCGACGTCCTTGCCCGAGTACGTGAGGAACGGCATCACCTTCGCCTTCGGGAAGTAGTAGCCGACCTCGCCGTAGATCACGTCCTGCTTCGGGAGGGCCTTCAGGAAGTCGCCGCCGTCGTAGTGGATGTAGTCGAGCTGGGCGCTGAGGGAGCCCGGGCCGACCGGGTGGTCGTAGTAGGCGTCGGCCGCGTACGACGTGTAGTCCTTCTGGACGTCGTAGCCGCCGCCGATCGCGAAGA
>CAZNSS010000194.1:0-4795 GCA_964575465.1 uncultured Holophagales bacterium
GTCGCCGCGACGAGCGCCGCGTCGACGTCGGGCTGCGCCGGCGCGGGGGCTTCGGCCTCGTCGGCCGGGACGAGGCGCGACGACCAGAGCGGGTCGGCCGGGTCGGCGAGGAGGAGCGCCTTCAGGGCGTTCTCGGCGCGGGAAGCCGCTTCACGCGAGGCGAGGAGGTCGCCCCGGCGGCGCTCCAGCTCGGCCACGGGAGAAGAGAGGTCCGCCTCGGAGAGCGTCCCGGCCTCGACGCGCGCCTCGACGTCCGTCTTCTGTCGCTCGGCGAGGGCGACTGCCGACTGGCGCGCCTCCTGGTCGCGCCGGGCGGCGAGGAGCGTCCAGTAGGACCGCTCGACGGCGGCCACCGTCTCGGCCGTCACCCGGGCGACCGAGGCGGCCGAGCGCGTCCGGTCGACCCGCGCGACCCGAAGGCCCTGCCGGGCCGGGTCGATCGAGAGGTTCTTCAGGAGGGGCTGCCGCAGCTCGAGGCCGATCGACGTCGACCAGGACGGGGAGAGGATCGCGAAGACGTTGTCCGTCTCGTCCCTCGTCGCCGTGGTCGTGAACGCGAGGGTGCCTCCCGTCGGGAGGAGCTGCGAGATCGCGAGGTTCGCGGCGTAGCCCGAGCTGCTCGGGGCGAGCTCGCCGGTCGGGGCCCCCGAGATGATCGAGTTCACCGGGTCGGTCCGGTCGCGCCAGCGGGCGTCGGCACGAAGCGACGGGTCGTACGCCCCCTTCGCCCGCGTCTCGACGGAGGCGCTGATCGCGGCGTTCTCGCGCTCGACGCGGAGCTCGACGTTCTTCTGGAGGGCGAGGGCCCGGGCCTCGGCGAGCGTCAGGGAGACGCTCGAAGGGGGAGTGGCGGCGAACCCCGGCGCGGGGAGGAGGGCCGCCGCCAGGAGGAGGGCGTGGGCTCTCACTTCACTCTCCCGTTCGCTGCGCTCCCCGGGATCCGCACGCGCTGAAGGCGGGGGTCGAGCACGTCGGCGAAGCGGTCCAGGAGGTCGGGATCGAGCGCCGCGAGAGCCTCTCGCTCGACCAGCGTCAGCGTGTCGTTCGCCCCGGCGGCCGAATCGACGGCCTCTCCGGGGGATTGCCGGAACCGGAGCCGGACCTCTTCGTCCGTCGCGAGCTTTCCGATGATTCGTTCGACGGTCTTCTGAGACATCGGGGAGTTCCTTCCGAACAAGACAAAGCAACCCGCTTGCCGGAGGCAGGTCCGTTCGGTACAACCACGCCAAACTCCTCGATCACAGTTGTTTGGACGCCAGACGTCGGAGCCGTCGGTCCGGAATGGGCGAGCCGGATTGCTTCGCCAGGAGCAGACTGTCTCGAGCGGGTCAGTTCGATTCGGAAATCCCGAGCCTCCGGAGCTTTCCGTAGAGCTCCCCTCGCGTCAGCCCGAGGGCCCGGGCCGCCCGGCTCTTGTTGAATCGCGCTTCGTGGAGCGCCTGCTCGATCGCGGAGCGTTCGAGGTCCGCGAGGGAGGAGCCCGGTCCGGTCGGCCGCGATGGGGCATCGGGCATCGGCTCCGGCGGGGTCGGCAGAGCCAGGGGGTGCGGCAGCTCGGCCGGTGCCCCTCCCGGGGCCGGCAGGACGAGGTACTCGCGCGTCACGAGGCCGCCGTCGCAGAGGATGGAGGCCCGCTCGAGGACGTTCCTCAGCTCGCGGGCGTTTCCGGGCCACGCGTAGCGGAGGAGGGCGTCCTTGGCGTCCCGCGAGATCCCCGCGGCGGGGCGTCCGAGCTCCCCGCCGATCTGCTCGAGGAACGACCCGGCAAGGGGAAGGATGTCCTCGACGCGCTCGCGCAGCGGCGGGATCCGGATCTCGAAGACGGCGAGGCGGTAGTAGAGGTCCTCGCGGAAGGCCCCTCTCGACATCGCGGAGCGGAGGTCGCGGTTCGTCGCGGCGACGACGCGGATGTCGGCCTTCAGCGTCCGGGTCCCGCCGAGCCTCTGGAATTCCCTCTCCTGGAGGACCCGCAGGAGCTTGGCCTGGACCGACGGGCTCGTCTCGGCGACCTCGTCGAGGAACAGGACCCCTCCCTGCGCCACCTCAACACGCCCCGGCTTCGCCGACAGCGCGCCGGTGAAGGCTCCCTTGTCGTAGCCGAAGAGCTCGGACTCGAGAAGCGAGTCGGGCAGCGCGGCGCAGTTGAGGGCCACGAAGGGCCCGTGGGCGCGCCGCGAGGACGAGTGGAGGTACCGGGCGAGGACCTCCTTGCCGGTCCCCGACTCGCCCGTCAGGAGAACGGTCGTCTCGGCCGAGGCGACCCGGGTCGCCTGCTTCAGGACCTCCCGCCAGGGCCCGGAGACGCCGACGATCCGCGCGGGGCGCCCGTGGGCCGCCAGCTCCGCCGCGAGCCCTTCGACGCGAGTCTCGAGCTGGCGGGCGCGCTCCTGCGCCTCCGCGGTGGCGCGCGCCTCCTCGGAGAGGCGGTGATGCCAGAGAGCGAGGTGGACGAAGTCGGCGATCCGCCGCGCGATGAGGACGTCTCGCTCGGAGTAGACGCCCGGCTGGAAGGAGACGAAGTTCAGCCCTCCTACGACGACGCCTTCCTCCTTCAGAGGGACGCGCAGGACGGCGCGAAAGCCGTACTTCAGGAGGGGAGCGTTCGTCCGCCGGAGGATCTCGCTCGCCGTGATGTCGTCGACGAGCATGAAGTCCCAGGCGCGATCGACGATGTCCGGGTCGGGGAGCGGGACGACGTCGGGGACCTGCAGGCCCTGCGGGACGGCCGTGTGCGCCCAGATCCGGATCGCCTGCCGGTCCGGCGTCACGCGTCCGAGGAGGAGCGCGTCGTGAGGCAGGACGGTTCGCGAGATCTCGGAGACCCGGTCGAAGACCTCGCGCACGTCGAGGACGCCCGTGATGGCGCCGAGGAGGTCGTCGACCGCCTTGAGCCGGCGGAACTCCTCCACCTCGGCGCGGAGGCGGAAGAGCTCGACCTCGACCGGAGGAGCGGCGGGTGGAGCCGGCTGGCCGGGCGTCACGGGACGATTCTACGGAGGTGCGGCGCCGCGGTGTCTCTATACTGAGCGCGCGGTGCGACCACCCGCCCCCCTCCTCGCCGCCGGCGTCCTGCTGACCTTGTCGGGGTGTGCGCGGCCTGCCCCGGCCGGCAGGACGTACACGATCTCCGTCCCCTACGACCTCGACTCGCTCGACCCGGGCGCGAGGAACCGGCTCAGCGACTTCTCGCTCCTCTCGAACCTCTACGAGCCTCTCGTCGCCACCGACGCGAACCTCTCGGCCCGGCCGGCGCTCGCGGTGCGGTGGAGCAACCCCGACGCGTTGACGTGGCTCTTCGAGCTGCGTCCGGGAGTTCGCTTTCACGACGGAAGCCCGCTCTCCGCCGAGGACGTCGTCTGGTCGTTCGAGAGGCTCCGGCGGAGCCGCGAGCTCGAGATGTCGGGGCACGTCGCCGGTATCCGGAGCGTGAGGGCGCGCGACGAGAGGACCGTGGAGATCCGGACGGTGGCGCCGGTCGGAATCCTCCTCCACAAGCTCCGGTTCGTCCTCGTCGTGCGGCACGGGGAGGATTTCCAGTCCCTCGCCGCGAGGGAGAACGGGACTGGTCCCTACAGGCTCGCGTCGTGGGAGAAGGGCCGATCGATGACCCTCGAGCAGAACCCGACGTACTGGGGACGGACGCCCGCGCTCTCCCGCGTGAGGATCGCCCTCAACCGGACCGCGGAGGTCGCGCTCGACGACTTCCGGTCGGGCCGGAGCCTCTTCGTGCAGTCGAACGCGAAGGCCACCGAGGGGGCTCTCCGGGACGTGCGCGGCGTCGAGCTCCGCCGGAACAGCAGCGTGTCGGTCAAGTTCCTCTACCTCGACGTCGCGAGGGAGACGTCCGACGTCGTTTCCGGCGGGCGCAACCCGTTCCGGGACGCCCGGGTCCGGCGGGCCGTCTCCCTCGCCATCGACCGGAGCGAGCTCGTCCGGCGGCTGTCGTCCCTCGCGACGCCGGCGAACAAGCTCGTGACGCCGTACATCTTCGGGTACGACCCGGCGAGGAAGCCGCTCCGCTGCGACCCGCCCGAGGCCAGGCGACTCCTCGCCGAGGCGGGCTGGCCGGACGGGTTCGAGGTCCGATTCCCCGCGCGAGGCCTTTTCTCCGAGGCGGCGGGGCTCGTGGCCGAGATGCTCGGCCGGGTCGGCATCCGCGCCAGGGTGACGGCCCTTTCCGAGGCGGACTGGTTCCGGGCCATGAGCGAGCGACGCTTCTCGATGACGCTGAGCCGCTTCGGCTGCCCGACGGGCGACGCCTCGGACCTCTTCGAGAACGCCCTCCACGCGCCGGAGCCCGGCCGGCCCGTCGGGCTGACGAACTACTCCGGCTACGCGAGCCCCGACGTCGACCGGCTCGTCGAGGAGGCGGCCCGGACGCTCGAGATGAGCCGCCGCCAGGCGATCCTCTTCCAGGCGACGGCGCGGGTGATGGACGACCTGCCGCTCGTCCCGCTCTACGTCGACCAGGACCTCTACGCGTTCCGGGCCGGCGTCGAGTGGAACCCGAGGAACGACAACTTCCTCATCGCGTCGGAGATTTCCCGGACCCGCTGACGGGAGGCGCTCAGGCGGCGATCGATTCGATCGGCCCGGGTCGCCCGAGGAAGAAGCCCTGTCCGAGCGGAACCCCGAGCCGTCGCAGCGCCTCCAGCTCGTCGTTCGACTCGATTCCCTCGGCGATGACCTGCGTGTCCATCTTCATCGCGAAGGAGAGGATCGCCCCGAGGAGGTCCTGCTTGATCCGGTTGCGGTGGATGTCCTTCGTGAAGAGGTGGTCGAACTTCAGGAACTC
>CAZNSS010000194.1:4895-7088 GCA_964575465.1 uncultured Holophagales bacterium
TGATCCGGTTGCGGTGGATGTCCTTCGTGAAGAGGTGGTCGAACTTCAGGAACTCGGGCCTGATGTCGGCGAGCGCGGAGAGGTTGGAGTAGCCCGAGCCGAGGTCGTCCACGGCCACCCGGAACCCCTCCTTGCGGAGCTCGCCGAGGACCTTCGAGAAGAGCACCTGGTTCTCGGCGTAGGTCCTCTCGGTCACCTCGATGACGACCTGGCGCGGGTCGAGGTAGAGGTCGAGAACCTCGCGGATGAGGCGTCCGTCGAGGAACTCGGAGTCCTGGGCGGCCGCCGGGGACATGTTGATGAAGACGAGCTTCCCCCATCCCGCCCGGGCGGCCTCCTCGAGGGAGCGCCGGCGGCAGAGCCGCTCGAGGGGGATGACGAGGCCCGCCTTCTCGGCGATCGAGAAGAGCCTCTCGGCGTCCTCCAGGCCGCTCCCGGCCGGGCCGCGCGAGAGCGCTTCGACCCCCGTGACACGCGATTCGACGAGGTCGTGGATCGGCTGGAAGAGCGAGACGACGCGCCGCTCGGCGAGGATTCCCCGGAGGATCTCGGTCCCGCGCTCCTCCTCGTTCGCCGTCCGACGGAAGACCTCGCCGCGCGCCTCGTTCAGGCCGCGGTAGACGGCACGCTCCACGCGCACCTTCGGGTCGAAGAGGATGAGGGCCTGCCCGACGTGGGAGGCGTAGCGGTCGGCCGAGGTGAGCCGCTCGGCGAGGAACGACGAGACGAATCCGTCCATGCGGGTCGCGAGGGAGCGGAGCCAGTCGTGAGCGGGGAGCTCGGAACCGTTCCGCGCGGAGGCCGGCACGAAACAGAGGATCTCGTCGCTCCGCACGGCCGGCACGCAGAAGAGGCCGGGGGGGAAGTCGCCGCGCTCCGTCAGGCCCCTGAGCCCGGTGACGAAGTCCCGGATCAGGTCGTCGTAGAACTGCCAGCCCCAGGTCTCCTCGACCTGCCGTTCCGTGGCGAGCGCGAACGCGAGGAGGGCGATCGACCCGTGGTCCTCCAGCTGGCGCCGGACGTCGTCGACGACCGCCGGGAGAGTGGGGAGGCCGATGGAGAGGTCGTGGAGCCGCGCCCGGTTCTGGAGCCACTCGGCCTTCATCGAGGCGGAGTCGAAAAGCTCCCCGGACGCGGGCCCCCGGACGTTCACGTTCCCCGCTCGAGGAAGCTCTGGACTTCGCGGACGACCTCGGCGGGGGAGAACGGCTTGGCGATGTACCCTTCCGCGCCCTCCTGGAGTCCGATCATCTTGTCGCGTCGCTCGGCGCGGGCGGAGAGCATGACGACCGGGACCTGCCTCGTCCGCTCGTCTCCCTTGAGCGTCCGGAGGACCTGCCAGCCGTCCATCTCGGGCATCATCACGTCGAGGAGGACGACGTCGGGGGGCTGCTCGTAGGCGCTCGAGACGGCGGACTTCCCGGTGGCGGCACGCCTCACCTCGAACCCGCTCGTCTCGAAGACGAGCTGGAGGAGGTCCAGGACGTCCTCTTCGTCGTCCACGATCAGGATTGTCCTCTTCCCTTGGGACATCAGGTCCCTCCTCGCGTCGCTCCAGGCCCGGATGCCGGATCGATCTTAGTGCAAAGCAGGCCGCGGAGGGGGGTCGTCAGGCGTCGGGGGCGGCGGCCATCTCTCCCGAGGGAAGACGCCGGCCCCTCGCGTGGAGAGCGCGGATCGCCGCGTCGACGAGGCGACCCCGGTCGATCGGCTTGACGAGGTATTCGACGGCCCCGAGGCGAAGCCCCTCCAGCCGCTCGTCGACGACCGACGCGACGAGGATCGGCGTCTGGCGGGTCGCCTCGTCCTCGCGGAGCTCCTGGAGGAGGTCGAGCCCGTCGCGGTCGGGCAGACGGATGTCGAGGATGACCAGGAGGGGAGTCCTCTCGCGGGCGGCCGCGAGGCCTTCCGCGGCGGTCGTCGCCGTCCGCACGGTGAAGCCGTGCTTCCCGAGGGTCTCGCGGAGGATGGAGAGGAAGTCGGCGTCGTCGTCGATCGCGAGGACGTCCGCCGCGTTCCCCTCGGCCGGCGCGAGCCCGTGGAAGACGCCCGACTCCGAGGAGGTCTCCGCGACGCGGAGCGAGAAGCGGAAGACCGAGCCGGTCCCGGCCCGCCCGTCGACGGAGATCTCGGCGCCGTGGGCGTCGAGGATCGACTTGACGATCGCGAGGCCGAGCCCGATCCCCCCGAACC
>CAZNSS010000195.1:0-7087 GCA_964575465.1 uncultured Holophagales bacterium
CACCGTGACCGCGACCCGGCGGGCGCCTCGGCCGCGCGGAACCCAGACGAAGGGCCCGGACTCGGTCGGGACGACCGCGTCGGCCGGGACGACGAGGGCGCGGGGGACGCGGCCCGTCTCGACGCGCCCCCTCACGCGCATCCCCGGCTTCATCCGTTCCGGGTCGACCTGCTCGAGGGCGACGGAAAGGCGCGCGACCTTGAGCGGCACCTGCGGCGAGGCGCGCTGGACCGTGCGCTGGACGGACCGGACCTTTCCGCGGACCTCCCGATCGGGATGCGCGTCGAGACGGAGCGAGACGGCCGCCCCCTCGGCGACGAGGCCGGCGTCGGCCTCGTCGACCTCTCCCTGGACGCCGAGGCGGGCGAGGTCGGGGACCTCGAGCACCTTCTCGCCGAACCAGCAGCTGTCGCCGACCTTCTTCTTCTCGCCGTTCTGGTTCGGGACGTAGAGGACCGTGCCGGCGCGCGGCGAGGGAATCGTCATCCGCTCGATCGTCGTCCCGAGCTCGGAGGCGCGGAGCGAGGCGCGCCGGAGGCGCCCCTCGAGGATCGAGAGCTCCGCCCGGGCGGCGCGCTCGGCGGCCTCGAGGCGGCGGCCGACGAAGCCGGCCTCCGCCTCGGCGAGCGCGAGGTCGAGGCGGGCCTTGCGCAGCTCGTTCGCGCCGGAGATCTCCGCCGGGACGTCGACCTTCAGCGCGGCCTTCGCGCGGCGGGCCTCCACCTGGGCCTTCTGCAGCTCGAGGTCGCCGCGCTCCAGGGCGAGGCTGCGCCGGCGCCGCTCGATCTCCTTTCCCGCCGACTCCGCCTCGGCCTTCTTCTCCTCGAGCTGCTGGCGAAGGTTCGTCGTGTCGAACCCGAGGACCGGCTGGCCCTTCTTCACCTGCGAGCCCTCCGGGGCGAGGAACGCGATCCGGTAGTCCCAGACCTCCGGGAGCTTCACGGGGCCGATGGGCTCTCCGTCGAGGGCGGCGAGGTCGCCCTTCAGCTCGACGGAGAGGACGAGGTCGCGCCGCTCCGCCTTCGCCACGAGGGCGGAGGCGAGGTCGGGCTCGGGGAGGCGGGCCGGGGAAGACCCGGCGGGCGCGACGTCCGCCCCGGGAGGGACCGCGACGCGTACGGACATCCCGGGACGGAGGCCGGAGAGGTCCCCGGAAGCGACGTCGACGAGGACCCGGAACGCCATCCGCGGCGACCCACGCCCGACCGGCTGGGCGACGGGGGCGATCGAAGAGACGCGCGCCGGGAGGGTCCGGTCGGGGAAGGTGTCGGGAACGACGGCGGCGGGATCTCCGGCACGGATCCGCCCGTCGTCGACGTCGAAGAGAAGGGCGTCGACGCGGAGCGCCTCGAGGTCGGGGATGCGCGCGACCGCCATCCCCGGCCAGAGCGTGTCGCCCGTCAGGAACTTCTTCCGCTCCCTCGGGTTCTCGGCCACGACGAACACGCCGTCCTTCGGCGCCCGGAGGACGAGCGCGGCCACGGCGGTCTCGAGCTTGTCCCGCTCGCTCCGGGCCCGCCCGAGGGCGATGAGCTTCACCTCGCGCTCGGCCGCGGCCGCCGCCCGGTAGGAGGCGAGATCCTCCCCGGCCTTCCCGAGCTCCGTCTCCGTGCGCTTCAGCTCGAGCTGCTTCTCCTCGTGCTCCCGCCGCGACCGGAGGTCGAGAGGGACCGCCGCGTCGACCCTCGCCTTCTCCACGTCGGTCTTCCGCGCGAGGACCGCCTGCTCCCGGGTGAGCGTCGCCCCCGCGCGGTCGGCGTCGAAGCGGACGAGCTCGGTCTCGGCCTCGACGGCGGCGATCCGTTTCTGGTCGAGGTCGGCGGTCAGTCCGGTCGCGTCGAACTCCGCCACGCGGTCGCCCTTCCTCACGGCGGTCCCGTCCTCCTCGAGGAAGCGGAGCTGGAGCGCCCAGAGGGGGGTTTCGGGAACGAAGAGGTCGGCCGAGCGGACGGCGGAGATCTCTCCCGTGAGGAGGAGGACCGCGGACCCGGAGGCGGGAGGAGAAGGGGACCTCGGGTCGACCCGGCTCGCGGAGGCCTTCCGGCATCCGGCGAAAACGCTCGCGGCGGCCAGCAGGAGAACCGCCGCGAGCGCGAGCCGGGAGAAGTCGCCCCGTTTCATGCCCGCCTTCTTTTACGGGAGAAGGCCCCGAAGCGTTGCGCCCCTCCGGTACGATCGGCGGAATGAGAGAACGCGCCGCCGGGATCCTCCTCCACCCGACGTCCCTGCCGGGCCGCTACGGAATCGGCGACCTCGGCCCCGAGTGCGACGCCTTCCTCGACTGGGCCGCCTCCGCCGGCCAGACGGTCTGGCAGGTCCTTCCGCTCGGTCCCACGGGATTCGGGAACTCTCCCTACGGGACGCTCTCGGCCTTCGCCGGGAACCCGATGCTCCTCTCTCCCGACCTCCTCGCCGGCGACGGGCTCCTCCCCGGGCCGGCCCTCGCCGACGTCCCCGGCTTCCCCGAGCACCACGTCGACTGGGAGAGGGTCATCGCCTGGAAGGAGGGACTCCTGCGCGAGGTGTGGCGGCGGTTCCGCACCGACGGGCCCGCGCACCTGCGGGCCGAGCTCCAGGGCTTCGGCGAGGCGCCCGGACAGGCGTACTGGCTCGCGGACTGGGCGCTCTTCATGGCCCTGAAGGGGCGCTACGGCGGGGCGGCCTTCCGCGAGTGGCCGGAAGAGCTGCGGCGGCGCCGGCCGTCGGCGCTCGCCCGGGCCGAGCGGGAGCTCGCCGACGAGGTCGCCTGGCACGTCTTCCTCCAGTTCCTCTTCTTCCGGCAGTGGGACCGCGTCCGCGAGGCCGCGCACGCCCGCGGCGTCCGCGTCCTCGGCGACATCCCGATCTACGTCTCCCCCGACAGCGCGGACGTCTGGTCGCACCCGGAGATCTTCGAGCTCGACGGGGCGGGCGACCCGGTGCGCGTGGCCGGGGTGCCGCCCGACTACTTCAGCGAGACCGGGCAGCTCTGGGGCAACCCGCTCTACCGGTGGGACGTCCTCGAGAGGGACGGCTTCCACTGGTGGGTCGAGCGCGTCCGGGCGAACCTCAGGATGACCGAGCTCCTCCGCCTCGACCACTTCCGCGGCTTCGCGGGCTACTGGGCCGTCCCGGCGGGCGCGGAGACGGCGGTCGACGGCGCCTGGGTCCCGGGGCCGGGGCGGAAGCTCTTCGACACGCTCGCCGCCGAGCTCGGCGAGCTCGACCTCGTCGCCGAGGACCTCGGCGAGATCACGCCGGACGTGACGGCGCTCGTCAGCGACCTCGACCTGCCGGGGATGAAGATCCTCCAGTTCGCCTTCGGCGGGAACGACGAGGACTACCAGCCGCACAACCACGTCCCGAACGGCGTCGTCTACACCGGCACGCACGACAACGACACCACGCGCGGCTGGTGGGACAAGACCGACGAGGCGACGCGCCGCCGGGTCCTCGCCTACCTCGGCGGGGACGGCAACGACCCGATCGGAATCCTCGTCCGTGCGGCGTACTCGTCCGTGTCCCGCCTCGCGATCCTCCCCGCGCAGGACGTCTTCGGCCTCGGGAGCGAGGCGCGGATGAACACGCCGGGCCAGGGGGCCGACAACTGGGGCTTCCGGGCGCGGAAGTGGGAGTTCAACGGCGAGCGCGCCGGGTGGCTCCGCGAGCTGGCGGCGCTGACGGGGCGCTTCCGGCCGCCCGAGGACGCGCAGGAAGACGGGAACGGGAACGGCTCGGCCGGAAACGGCGGCTGAGGCGGCACGCTTCAGCCACCCTCGTCGCCGCCCTTCTCGCCGTCGCCGGGCGCCGCGGGACTCCCGGCCGCCGGCGGCTCCTGCGAGTCCCCGAGGCGCTTCCTCGCCTTCGAGCGCTTCGGCCGCCTCGACCGGTCCTTCTTCGTCTGGAGGCGGAAGTGCTCGACGGCTCGCTCCGGCGCGACGGCGTCGCCCCACCGCTGGCGGAGGGCGTGGAGGTGTCTCGCGGTGAAGAGGTAGAGGTCGGCCTCCGTCCGGCCGGCGAAGTCGCCGAGGACGCCGCTGGAGCGGATCGTCTCCGCCATCGGGCGATAGAGAGTCTCGTACCAGGAGCGGACCGCCTCCTCCCAGGAGACGTCGCGCGAGAGGTCCAGGCCGAGGAAGTAGCGGTGGACCGCGACGTGCTCGAGCATCTCGGCGTAGTCGCCCGGGTGCGTCACCCGGAACTCGTCGGGGCTGGACGGGACGAGCCCCGTCGTCTCGAGGAAGTCGGCCAGCCCTTCCTTCTGCAGGACGCTCTCCGGGGAGGCGTCCGGGCCGAGCGGGACCGGGGTCAGGAACTCGAGGACGTGCGCCTCGATCGACGGGGCACCGAGCGAGCGGGCAACCGAGATCCGGTGGTGGCCGTCGACGGCGAAATACGCATCGCCCACCTGGTAGAGCTCGACGACGGGGAAGCCGGCCGCCCCGACGGCGAGGTCGAGGACGTCCTCCCAGCGCTCCCGGAGCGCCTCCGAGCGCGGCAGGAAGGCCCGGTTGAACTCCCCGCGCCTCCCGAACGTCCCGACGATCTGCCCGAGAGGGACGTCGTGCGTCCCCCGGTCGACGACGCGCCGGAGCTTCAGCCGGTCGCGGACCTCCTCGAAGGGGAGGAGGTCCCTCGGCCGCTGGCGGACGAGGGCGAGGAGGTCCTGCATGACGGCGCCGAGCCGCGCCGCGTCGAAGCCGCTCACGCCGGCCTCCGTCCGATATCCTCCCTCCGGGCCGACGCCCGGAGGTTCCCATGCGCTCTCTCCGCCTCTTCCTCGCCCTGTCGATGGCCCTGGCGGCCCTCACGTGCGGAAGCAGCTCGCCCGCCGAGCGCGACGGTGCGCCGGTGCCGGCCCGGCCCCCCGCCTCCGCGTGGAAGAACGAGTGGGCGCGCGGCGCCGTCTTCTACGAGGTCTTCGTCCGGAGCTTCCAGGACTCCGACGGCGACGGGAAGGGAGACCTCCGCGGCCTGATCTCGCGCCTCGACTACCTCAACGACGGGAAGCCCGAGACGACGACCGACCTGGGCGTCGACGCCCTCTGGCTCATGCCGGTCTTCGAGTCCCCCAGCTATCACGGCTACGACACCACCGACTACGCGAAGATCGCCTCCGACTATGGCACGAACACCGACTTCCTGAAGCTCCTCGACGAGGCGCACCGCCGCGGCATCCGCGTCATCGTCGACCTCGTCGTCAACCACAGCGGCGCGGGCCACCCGTGGTTCGTCTCCGCATCCTCCTCTCCGTCCTCGCCGTACCGCGACTTCTACGTGTGGAGCCCGACGGACCCGGGCTGGAAGCAGCCGTGGGGCGGGAACACCGGCACCTGGCACCCGAGCGGCGGCGCGTACTACTACGGCGTCTTCTGGAGCGGGATGCCCGACCTGAACTGGCGCACTCCGGCCCTGAAGGAAGAGGTGAAGAAGATCGCCTCCCTCTGGCTCGACCGGGGCGTCGACGGGTTCCGCCTCGACGCGACGCGATACCTCGTCGAGACGGGAGCGGGCGGCGGACAGCAGGACACGCCGGAGACGCACGCCGCCCTGAAGGAATTCGCCGGGCACGTCCGCCGGGTGAAGCCGGAAGCGTTCGTCGTCGGGGAGAACTGGGCCGATACGCAGGTCATCGCGACGTACTACGGGTCGAAGTCGGTACCGGGCGGCGACGAGCTCCCGGCGAGCTTCGACTTCCCCCTGGCCGACCAGGTCCTCCGGGCCCTCTCGCAGGGAAACGCGGCCCCCGTCGCCAGCAAGCTCGACGAGGCCCTCCGGCTCTATCCGAAGGGAGCGATCGACGCGCCGTTCCTGACGAACCACGACCAGGTGAGGCTCGCGACGCAGCTCGGAAAGAACGCGGGGCGCCTGCGGAACGCCGCGGCGATCCTCCTGACGCTCCCGGGGGCGCCGTTCCTCTACTACGGCGAGGAGGTCGGGATCGAGAACGGAACGACCGGCGGGGACGAGTCGAAGCGGACCCCGATGCCCTGGGACGCGACGCCCGGCGGCGGCTTCACGACGGGCAGTCCCTGGTTCGCGTTCGCGCCAGGCCGCGAGACGGCGAACGTCGCCGCGCAGACGGGCGACCCGGCCTCGCTCCTCTCGCGCTACCGGAGCCTGATCCGCGCCCGCGGGGACGCGCCGTCGCTCGCGAAGGGAGACCTCACCGTCCTCACGCCGCTCTCCGGCACGACGCCCGTCCTCGCGTTCCTTCGTACGACGCCCACGGAGACCGTCCTCGTCGCGCACAACCTCTCGGACGGCTTCGCCTCGGCGGGGCCCTACGCCGTGAGCGGGACGAGCTTCGAGAAGGTCTTCGTGGACGCCGGGACCCCGGACCCGAGCGGGAGCCCGGGCGCCGTCCGGGTGAGCCTCCTCCCCCGCGGGACGGGGATCTGGCGGGTCCGTTGACGACGGCGGGCCGCGACCCGTGGCTCCGGCTCACCGCGGCGCTCGCGCTCCTCCTCCCGCTCCTCTTCCTCCACCGGACCTTCCTCCATCCCGCGACGCACCTCGTCGCGGCGCGGCCCGACGCGCAGCCGCTCGACGACCCGACGACGAACGCGACGGCGATGGCCCGCGCGTGGGCACGCTTCGACCGGGGAGACTTCGCCGCGCGCGACGACCGGATCTTCGCGCCCTCCCCGAACGCGATCGCGCTCGGGGAGAGCTACCCGCTGCCGTCGTTGATCGGCTGGCCGTTCGCGCGCCTCTTCGCGTCGGTTCCGCTCGGCGTGAACGTCCCCTACCTCCTCGCGCTCGTCCTCGCGCCGGTCGCCCTCTACGCGTTCTACGCCGGGCTCGCCGGGCCGGGACCGGGAGCGTTCCTCGCGGCGATCCTCGTCGCGTGGGGACCGGCCCGGATGAACACGCTCGGCGTCCTCAGCCTGCTCACGGCGGGGCTCGTCATCCTCGCCGCCGCCTGCGCCGTCCGTTTCCTCCGGACCGGCAGCCCGCGAGACCTCGCCCTCTTCGCGGCTCTCCTCCTGGCGCAGGCCTTCTCGGGCCTCTACCCCCTCGCCCAGGGGGGCCTCTGGTGCCTCGTGGCCGTCCCTCTCGCCGCGGGGCGCGACGCGGCGCGGCCCGGGCGTCTCGCCGCGCTCGC
>CAZNSS010000196.1:0-7087 GCA_964575465.1 uncultured Holophagales bacterium
CGCGACGGCAGGGGAGCCGGCGTGACGACCGGGCGGACGGTGACGACGCCGTGGCCGAGCGACGCGGCGTCGGTGACGGCGGCCGACGGCGTCGGGAGGGCGCGGACCTCGCCGCGGAGCGGCTCGGCGACGAGGGGAGCCTCCGCCGCCTCCGCGAGCGCGGGCGCGGCGGCGCGGCCGGAGACGCGGACGGGGACGACGAGGACCATCCCCTTCCGGAGTTTCGCGTTCGGCTTGAGGTCGTTCGCCGCCTGGACCTCGGAGACGCTCACCTTGTTCCGGGCTGCGAAGCGCGCGAGCGACTCGCCCTTCCGGACGGCGACGCGGCGCTCCACGTACTCGGGGGCCGCGGGAATGCTCGAGAGGCGAGCGGCGAGGACGGGCCCGGCTCCCTTCGGGAGGCGGAGCGGGTAGGAGGAAAAGCCGCGGGGCGTCGTCCGGCCGCGGATCTCCCCGTTCAGCGCCTGGATCGTCTCGACCGAGATGCCGATCTCGCGGGCGACGCGCGCCAGCTCGACCGGGCGCGGGACCTCGACGACGTCGAACTCCAGCGGCGGGTCGGGGACGACGTCGAAGCCGAACCGGGCGGGCTGCTTGGCGATCAGTGCGGCCGCGAGAAAGAACGGGACGTAGTCCTTCGTCTCCCTGTGGAGGGCGTTCGCGTCACGAAGCTCCCAGAAGCTCGTCGCGCCGGTTCGCTGCAGTCCGCGGAGGATCCGGCCCTCGCCGGCGTTGTAGGCCCCCATGGCGAGGTACCAGTCGCCGAACATCTCGTAGAGGTCGCGGAAGTAGGCCGCGGCGGCCCGGGTCGACTTGACCGGGTCGCTCCGCTCGTCGAAGTCGCGGCCCTTCCTGAGGCCGTAGCGCTTCCCGGTCCCGTCGATGAACTGCCAGTAGCCCTTGGCGGCGGCCCTCGAGTGGGCCTGGGACTTGAACGCCGACTCGATCATCGCGATGTAGACGAGGTCTTCGGGAAGGCCGCTCTCTCGGAGGATCGAGCGCATGAGGGGAAGGTAGCGGCCGCTCCGCTGGAGCGCCGCGGCGAATGCCTTCGGCGTCCGGAACTGGTAGAAGGCGACGGCGTTGAGGACGGCGTCGTTCACGACGATGGGGACGTCGAAGGAGGCGGACGAGCCGGCGGCCTCGATCTCCCGGCGTGCCGTCGCGAGCTCGTCGGCTGTCGGGACCGTCGTCTCCTGCGCGATGAGCCCGTCCCTCTGTCCGGGCGCGGACGGCGAGTCGTCGTCCGCTCCGGCCGAGATCGACTCGTAAAGGCGGACGCTTTCCCAGAGGTGGCCCGCGAATGCGAGGTCCGCGGAGCTGTCGGGACGCATCGCCGTCCGGAACCCCTCGAGGGCCGCCTGGAACTCGAGCCGCGCGCAGGCGGAGTCGCCTGCGAGGGCGTAGGCCTTCCCCTGGTGAAAGCGGTCGCTCGCCTCCTGGCGGGGGTCCGGGGCGGGGCACGCCGGATCCGTTGCGGCCGCGGCGGCGCGGACCGCCGGGGAGGACGCGGGAGGGGCCGTGGTGGCGCAGGCCGCGGCGAGGGAGGAGAGTAAGCCCAGGGCGAGGGCGCGTCCCCGAATGGCGATTCGGGAGCGGTCCCGTCCGGTCGTGTCGGGTCTCACGTCTCTCGTCACTCCGCCTGCACGTTGAAACGGAGGGACAGCAGGAGCTTCTGCAGGTCGGCCGAGCTGGAGAGGTCGATGGAGAAGCTGCTGTCTGTCGGGAGGGGGCTGCCGGACCCGTCGGAGAATTTCAGCTCGATCGTCACCTGTCGGCTCCTTCCCAGCACCTGGCGCGGGAGGGTGAGGTCGAAGGACCGGGTGACGTCCTTCTTGTGGTTCAGGTTCGAGGCAAGGAGGTCGTCGATCGAAACGCCGCCGGCCCGGGGACGCAGGGCGTCCGCGCGCGGTGCCGGTCCCGAGCCCGCCGGGGCCTTCTGGGTCGAAAGCTTCCGCAGCTTGTCGAGCTCCGACAGGATGTCGACGCTCGAGCGGACTTTCACGTGCTTGACCGCCGGTTCGGCCGGAGCCGGCGCTCCCGCCGACTCCCCGAAGCTGATGTCGGCTGCGGGTTCTTCCGCCGGGTGAGCCGCCGCCGCAGTCTCCGGCGCCGGTGACGCGGCCGGGAGGGGCACCGACACGGCCGCCTCGGCCTCCGGAGGAGCCTCGGACCGCTGAGCCTCGGCGGCACTGGTCCGCGCGAGCTCGGAGAACTTGGCGAGGCGCTCGAGAGTCCCCGAGGAGGGCGGGGGCGTTCTCGGCTCCGACGCGCTCGCCGCCGGGAACACGCCGGAAGGCCGGCGGGCGGCCGGGAGCTCTTCCGAGGGGGCCGGGGCCGGCGTCACCGGGGCGGCGAAGACGGTGGGCCGCCGGACCTCTCCGGTCATCCGGGACCGGAGCGCTCGGAGCGTCAGCTTCGAGATTCCCTTCAGGGTCTCGAAGACCCCCGTTCCGTTCGCCGCGGACGACTCGAAGAACTCGAACCGCCCGTCGGGATTGAGCGAGGCGTTCAGCTCGTCGACGGCGAGGATGTTCGAGAGGTCCCGCTTGTTGTACTGGAGGACGAGGGGGACCTCCTCGACGGTGAGGCTGATCTCGGCCAGGTTGTCGCGCAGGTTCCGGAAGCTCTCCTTGTTCGGCTCGAGCATCGGGCGCTGCGAGTCGGCCACGAAAACGATGCCGTCGACCCCCTTGAGGACGAGCTTCCGGGTCGTGTTGTAGAAGACCTGCCCGGGGACCGTGTAGAGCTGGAGCCGCGTCTTGAAGCCCCCGATCACGCCAACGTCGATCGGGAGGAGGTCGAAGAAGAGCGTCCGGTCGGTCTCGGTCTCGAGAGAGACCATCTCACCCCGGGCCGTCGGGGCGGTCCGGCCGTAGATCACGTGCAGGTTGGTCGTCTTCCCGCAGAGGCCCGGACCGTAGTAGACGATCTTGGCGGCCATCTGCATGGTGGCGTAGTTGAAGAAAACCATCGCTCCGTTGCGGCCTTGCGGGCCTCCTCGTCAATGAACGGTGGATTTTAGCACCCGGGTCCCGCGGGACCCCGTCGGACGAGTCGCTGCTGCTCGCGGAGGAGCGCCTCGAGAAGGGCGCTGCGAGAGGCGTCCCACGCGAGCACTTCCCGGCGGTGCCTCTCGAGGGTGGCCCCGTCGCCTCTCGCGACGGGGCCCGTGAGCGCGGACTCGGGTCCCCGGCGCAGCGCCTCGTCGAGAGCCGAACGGAGGAGCGGACCGAGGGCCTCGAGGGCTTCGGCCCGCCCGAGCCCGGCGGCAGCGAGCGCGTCGCGCGAGGCCGCCACGAGGCCGGTCAGGCCGTTGGCCCCGAGCGAAGCGGCGAGGTGGTAGAGCCCTCGAGCGCCGGCCGCCACGTGGACGGCGTGTCCCCCGAGAAGGCGAACGAGACCCTCCGCCGCGGATCGCCCCTCTCCCTCGCCGTCGACCGCGAACGCGATCCCCTCGAACCGACCGGCGTCCCCGGGCGAGCCGGTGAAGGTCTGGAGAGGGTGGCAGGAGCCGATCGTGAACCCCGCGGAGAGAAGGGGGGCGAGCGCCTCCACCCCGAGAGAGCCGGCGTGGTGGAGAGCCGCCGCCCCGGAGGGGGCCTCGGCCCCGGAGCCGGCGAGGGTCGTGACGAGCGCCGGGATGGCGTCGTCCCTCACGGCGAGGAGGAGGAGCGATCCCGGGCCGGCCCTCCGCAGGGCCTCGAAGACGGTCTCCGGCGCAGCGGCGGCCCCCCTCCCGGAAAGGTGCCCGGGGGGCCGCCTGGAGAAGCCGGGAGCCGAAACGAGAGCCTTGCCGAGTCGGCCATACCCGACGACGACCGAGGGGGGAGGCAGGGGTGTCGCTGCTATCATCTCTCAAGATCAGCGGGTTGGTCCGGGGCGCCCGCCCAAGGCGGGAGCGTACCGTCCTCCGGCCCGTACGTCAGCTCAGGAGGGGGATTCGAGGGGGATGAACGCCGGTGTCTGGAGCCAGCTCGACCAGCGGTCGCGGGAGGTTCTCGCGTCCGTGGTCGGGGCTTACATCCGGAGCGCGTCCCCCGTTTCGTCCCGGCAGCTGGAGAAGAGCGGGGGCTTCGGCCTCTCCTCCGCGTCCCTGCGCAATGCCATGGCCGACCTCGAGGACCTCGGCTACCTCACGCACCCGCACGCCTCGGCCGGGAGGGTCCCGACGGACCTCGGGTACCGCGTCTACGTGAAGGAGCTGATGACGGCGCGCCCGCCCGGACTCGCCGAGAAAGCGAAGATCGCGAGCGGCCTGGGCTCCGAGTCGTTCGAGCTGGAGCGCTTCCTCCACGCCACCTCCCGCGTCCTGACGGAGCTGACGGGCGAGGTTGCCGTCGTGGCGGCGCCCGACTCGGCTCACGTCGTCCTCCGCTCCGTCCACTTCACGCGCATCGCCGAGAAGAAGGTGGTCGTCGTTTCGGTCTCGGGGGAAGGCCTGGTCGGGAGCCGGCTCATCGAGACGCGGGAGGACTACACCCCCGAGGCGCTCCAGGCGGTCTCGAACCGCCTCACTGCCGAGTACGCCGGCCGGACGCTCCTCGAGATCCGGGCCCGGATCCTGGCCGGACTGCAGGAAGAGAAGGCCCGGTTCGACGAGGAGATCGCGCGCGCCCTCGAGCTGGCGCGCCGGGCGTTCGGCGACGAAAGGACCGGGGGGGAGACTCTCGTCGTGGAGGGAGCCGGGACGATCCTCGGAAAGCCCGAGTTCCAGAGGGACGTCGAGTCCGTCCGGAGGATGTACCGGGCCCTCGAGGAGGAGGCTCGCCTCGTCGACCTCCTGACCGACTGTCTCGCGGACGGCGGGCAGGCCACGGTCCTGATCGGCTCCGACTCCGCGTTCACGGAGGAGACCCACACGGCGGTCGTCGTCACGTCCTACCGGAGCGGCGACCGGATCCTCGGGGCGCTCGGAGTCATCGGCCCGAGGAGGATGGAATATCCTCGCGTCGTTCCGCTCGTCGAGGAGCTCGGGCGTTACGTCACGAAGCGCTTGTCGGAGGGTGTGTGATGGCGGACAAGGACGGACGCCTCCCGCGGGAAGACGAGGTCGTCTACCTGGACGAGGAGGGAGGTCCGGACGACGTTGCGAGCGCGCTCGAGGCGGCGGAGCGCGCGGTCGCCGCCGTGGAGGAACGGCACAAGACGGCTTCGCACGGCATTCGGCCGGTGACGGCGGAACCCGGTGCGCCGGCCCTCGCGGTCGAGCCGGAGAGCGAATCGAACGTGCCGGCCGGCGCGCTCGCGGAGGAGCGCGAGCGCGCGATCCGCGCCGAGGAGGAAGCGGGACGCCTTCGGGAGGCGCTTCTCCGGAAGGTCGCCGACTTCGAGAATCTCAAGAAACGCGCCGAGCGCGAAAAGGCCGACTACGTCCGCTTCGGCCTGACGGAGACGATGCGCGACCTCCTCGGTGTCCTCGACAACCTCGAGCGCGCCCTGGCCCACGCGCCGGCGTCCGGCGTGGAGGACTTCCGGGAGGGGGTCGAGATGATCGCCAGGCAGCTGTCGGACGTCCTCCGGAAGTACGGCGTCACCGAGGTCCCGGCGCTCGGCGAGCCGTTCGACCCCCAGTTCCACGAGGCCGTCATGCGCGAGGAGTCGGGTGCCGTTCCGCACGGAACGGTCCTCGAGGTCTTCCAGAAGGGGTACGTCCTGAACGAGAGGCTCCTTCGTCCTGCCATGGTCAAGGTGTCGGCGGCCCCGGCCGCGCCCGCCGGAGCGGCGTGAGCGCGGGTCGGGCCGGGAGGTAGAGAGTGGGCAAGGTCATCGGAATCGACCTCGGCACGACCAACTCGTGCTCGGCCGTCATCGAGCTCGGCGCGCCGCAGGTCATCCCGAACCGGGAAGGCGCCCGGACGACCCCCTCGATCGTCGCCTTCACGGAAGACGGCGAGCGACTCGTCGGCCAGATCGCGAAGCGGCAGGCGATCACGAACCCGACGCAGACGATTTACGCGGTCAAGAGGCTCATCGGCCGAAAGTGGGACGACGCCGAGATCCGGCATGCGCGCGAGCACCTCTCGTACCCGATCGTCCCCGCCCCGAACGGGGACGTGAAGATCCGGGTCCGCGACCGCGACTTCGCTTCGGAGGAGATCGCCGCCTTCGTCCTCCGCGAGATCAAGGAGTTCTGCGAGGAGGCTCTCGGCGACGAGGTCCGCGAGGCGATCATCACGGTCCCGGCCTACTTCGACGACTCGCAGCGCCAGGCCACCCGCGACGCGGGAAGGATCGCAGGCCTCGAGGTCCTCCGGATCATCAACGAGCCGACCGCCGCCTCCCTCGCCTACGGCCTCGAGCGGGGCCGGAAGAACGAGACGATCGCGGTCTACGACCTCGGCGGAGGCACCTTCGACATCTCGATCCTCAAGATCGACCAGGGGATGTTCGAGGTCCTTTCCACCTCGGGCGACACCTACCTCGGGGGCGAGGACTTCGACCGGGCGGTGATGGACTGGCTCCTCGCCGACTTCCTGGTCCAGACCGGCATCGACCTCCGCCAGGACCGCCTCGCCCTCCAGCGCCTCAAGGAGGCCGCGGAAAAGGCGAAGTGCGAGCTCTCGACGACCCAGGAGACGACGATCGGCCTCCCGTTCATCGCCTCGGACGCCGGCGGGCCGAAGCACATCAACCGGGTCCTCACGCGCGACCAGTTCGAGGCCCTCGTGGCGGGTCTCATCGAGCGGACGGCCGGGCCGTGCCGCAACGCTCTCGAGGCCGCGGGCGTCACCCCCGCCGAGGTCGACAACGTCATCCTCGTGGGAGGCCAGACGCGGACCCCGAAGGTCCAGCAGATGGTCGAGTCGATCTTCGGCAAGCCGCCGAACCGCTCGATCAACCCGGACGAGGTCGTCGCGATCGGCGCGGCGATCCAGGCGGGGGTCCTTCAGGGCGAGATCAAGGACGTCGTCCTCCTCGACGTGACGCCGCTCTCGCTCGGAGTCGAGACGCACGGCGGGATCTTCGTCAAGGTCATCGAGCGGAACTCGACGATCCCGACGAAGAACTCGATGATCTTCACGACCGTCAGCGACAACCAGTCGACGGTCGAGATCCACGTCCTGCAGGGCGAGCGCGAGATCGC
>CAZNSS010000197.1:0-7053 GCA_964575465.1 uncultured Holophagales bacterium
TGGACGTGAGGCCGAAGTCGATGGCGATCTGTTCGTACGCGATCTCCCGGTGGAGACCGAAGAGGTCAGGCAGGATCAGCACCTTCTTCCCGGGGCTGGTCAGGCGCTCGTTGAAGAGCGTGTTGAGGACCCGGACCTTCTCGAGGGGCATGGGCGCGGCGCCGGCCGCGTCCTCGGTGGTGATCGCGACGTACAGGGAGACCCGCTGGTCGTGGGCCAGTTCGCCAATTCGCTGGATTGTACTTCCCTTGGCACAGCAGGCGTAGTAGAGCAGCCCCACCAGCTCGCCGAAGGGCACGACCTCCCCGGTGACGGTGTCGCGGACGTCGAACTGGAACGTCTGGGCTGCGGCCTGGGGTTTCCAGAACTCGTTGCCCTCGCGGTACTCCTCCATCGGCGGGACGCGCTCCGCCGCGAAGTAGGACCGCCGGGCGAGCGTGTGGTTCTCCTGCTCGATCATCAGGTAGCCCGGCCGCACGTTGACCATCTCGTAGCGCGGGGTCTTGGATTCAGCGGTCATTCTCGGCTCCTGGCGAGGCCGCCCCGGGCCACCGGACCATCCCTCTCTCGCCGGGTCGCGGGCCGGGGAAACCACAGGCCAACGTCATCCGACGAGGATAGGGACTTCGGACCGCTCCCGCAAGAGAAGAGGCTCGTTCTAGGCACGGCCGGCCTTCCGGAGAGCGAGCGGCCGGGCCGGGTCGGTGACGGCCTTCACCTTCGCCGCGAAGCTCGACCCGCGCGCGAACTCCTCGTCCGAGAGGTAGTGGATGTCGAGGAGGCCCGGCGTCTTCAGGCCGGTCCGGAGGAAGTTCGTCTCCGCCAGGCAGAGGCTCCAGCCGTCCAGCCAGGTCGCGAGCGCCGCCCTCTTCTTCGGGTCCTCGTCCACGTGAATGAGAAGGTCGATGTCGCTCGCGGGCCCGGCGTTGCCGTTCTTCGAAGAGCCGAACAGCCACATGCCCCTGACGCCGAAGGCCTCCGGGTCGGCCTCGGCGGCGATTCGCTCGGCCATCTGCGCCCGCCAGCGCCAGTGGTCCTCGGGCACGGCGCCACCGTCCCCTGTCCCGCGCCGCTTCGTCGAGGCCCGTTCTGCGGCCGTCTGGGGGGGAGCGAGCATCCCGAGAGCCCTGTCGAGGTCGGCGTTCATGAGGACCCTCAGGACGAGGCCGTCGGTCGAGGCCGGGACGTCGATCACGCGCACCGTCCCCTCGAGATCGGCGAAGTCGGGAGCGAGCTCGGCGAGGACGTTCGGTGAGCCGAGGAAGAAACGTTCGTTGAAGGCGATGCCGGAGTCGTCCGGGAAGAGCGGCAGGTACCGGATGTTCGCCTCGACGAGGTCCTGGAAGAAGTGCGTGCCGAACGAGAGGTCGGGGACGTAGTTGCCCTTCCTCCGCGCCACCTCGATGAGGACCGAGGCGTTGTTGATGTCGGAATAGGTGACCGGGACGCCGAGCTTCACGTCGCCCCGGCTTCCCCACCGTCCGGGACCGATGAGGACGAACTGCCGCTTGGGGAGGATCTTGTTCAGGCGGCCCACGGCCCGCCCGACGCGGCGGAGCGCCTCGAGGTCGGCGATCGCGCCGTAGCTCTCCGGGTCGACGTACACGACGTGGGTCACGTCGGGGACCTTGCCGTTGGAGACGAATCGGCTTGCCGAGAAGACGACCCGCTCCGCCGGCACGTCCGATGGGATCGGCGTCACGAGGCTCTCGTCGAAGAAGCTCTGGGGACGGCATTGCAGCAGGTAGAGGTCGCGGCCGTCGGAGGCGAACTCGATGTCGACCGGCCCGCCGAGCTTCTCCTGAAGGAGGCGCAGGAGGGCCCGCATCCTCGTGACGAAGGGCGTGTTCGTCACGAGCCCGTCGAACGTGACGACGAGGTCACGGCTGCGGCGCTCCCAGTCGATCATGAACGGCCGGTGGATGCGCCCCTCCTCCCAGAGGGAGACCATGTTCTCCACGCCCGGCAGGATCGCGCCGGCCTCGTGCAGGAGACGCTCCACCTCGATCGTCTCGAACTGCCGGGTCTCGAGGTTGATGACGTCCACCCGGCGGGGCGAGTACCGGGCGACCTCGTCGGCCGTGATGTTCACCCGGAGGCCCGGCTGCCCGGGCGCCAGCAGAACCGGGTAGTCGTCGCCCACCCGGTCCACGGCGCGCGTCCCGAGACCGGGGACGAGGCGGATGAGGCCGTCCTCGCGCCGGATGCGCGCCGACCAGCGGAACTCGTTGTTCGAGAAGGCGACGCCGGCGAAGGTCGGGAGGAAGTAGCTTCCCACCCGCGTCCCGACGACCTCCTGGATCATGATCCCCATCTCCTCGTGGACGTCGAGGAGGCCCCGCTCGGCCCGGTACTCGATCGGGTCGGGGCCGAAGATCGACGCGTAGACCTCCGCGATGGCGTCCATGAGAGCCGCCAGCCGCTCCTTCTTCGGCCCCTGGTTGGCGAGGAAGAGACTCTTGTACTTCCCCGCGAAGGACGAGCCGACGCGGTCCTCGAGGAGGCTCGAGCTCCTCACGATGATCGGTCGCTCCTCGAAGTCGTCGAGGGCGAGCGACAGGCCCTTGACGATCTCCGGGGAGAACTGGCTGTTCTTGAAGACCTGGATGACGTGCGGGTACTCGCGGCGGACCTGGTCGATCTCGAGGTACTTGCGGTCGTAGAGGTCCTCGAGGTGGTTGTACTCGATGAAGTCGAGGACACCGTCGGACGTGATGTACCAGGTCTTCGGGATCCGGATCTCCTTCAGGGTCTCGGCGTACTCCTCCGACTTCCTCACGATCTGGACCGCGAGGAAGAGGCCGCTGCTCTTTCCGCCGACCTTCCCGTGGCTCCCGGGCGGGCAGATGACCCTGCGCGTCAGCTCGTAGAAGTCCGACACTCCGATGTAGTTCTTGGCGACGCCGACGAACTGGATGTGGTCGGTCAGGAAACGGCGGGCGAGGGCGACCCGCAGGTCGGTCTGGATGGAGCGGGAGAGCTCGCCGTCGCTGAGCGCCGCGTGCTGGAAGCGGGCGAGCGCCTGGGCCAGGTCGCCGAGCGAGGTCCCCTGGTTCTCCACGGCCTTGATGAGGAATCCGGTGCGATCGTCCTTGATCCACTTCTGGATGCTCGTGAGGATCTCGGCGGGAACGAGATTCCTCGAGGCGATCTCGAAGACCTCCTCGGCGACCTTCATGAGCGCGTCGAGGTTCCGGCGCGCCATCGGCCGGTTCTCGTCGGTGGGGTCCTCGGGCCCGCCGGGACCGCTCCAGCTCCCCGTGAAGCGTGGCAGGAGGCGTTGCGCCTCCTCGACGCCGTTCCAGCAGAGGTAGTTCAGCATCCGCCGGGCGATCTTCGTGTAGCCCGGGCGGTCGATCTGGCGGAGGAAGTCGACGATCACCCACCAGTCGCCCTCCTCGGCCGGAAGGGACTGGCCGCTGGAGTCGACCCGCCGGATCGAGGAGACGAGCTGGCGGTGGAGCAGGAGCTGCCCCAGGAGCTCCGCGATCGTGTCGATGAGCTTCCTTTCCTCCTTCAGGAACGGCCCCTCGTCGGCAGGGGGGAACGCCTGCCCGTACGAGACCTCCAGGATCCCGGCCTCCTCACCCTGGACGCGGATCGGTGCCGTCAGGAACCACGGAGTCGGCCCGTCGGGCGGGGAACCGTAGACCGAAGTCCCGACGGTGATCCTCACGAAGGTGTCGGGGGGGTGCTGCCAGCCGATCGGGATGATCTCGGCGACCTCGTGGAAGATCTCGTCGAGCGGCGCCTCGACCCGCCCGCAAATCTCGTGGACGCGGTAGAGGCAGTGGAGCTCCTTGGCCCGCTCCTGCAGGGCGTCGAGCATCGACCGGCCGGATCCGCTCATCGTCTCCTCCACCGGGCGCCGCGAGCGCCCCCGCCGTCATACACCGTATCGTGCCGGGACGCTCACGCGTCGCATGGCCGCCAGACGGCTCCGCGGCCGGTCCGACCGTCGACCTCCACCCGGAGTCCCCTCTCGAGGCGCACGTGCCGCGTGACCTTTCCTTCCGCGCTCACCGGCTGCCGCTCGAGCCAGCTCCAGTCGATGGCCCCGTCGTCGGCCGAGGGGACCGAGAAGTAGGAGACCCCGAACGCCGCGAGGTTGTGGAAGAAGTGCGACCCCTGGCTCATCTCCACCGGGCGGCCCGGGAGCGTCGCCTCCACGATGGTCCGCGCCCCGGCCACGTCGCTCCACCCGACCGGGATCCCGAGCCACGGGTCGGAGGAGCCCCACCGCCCGTACCCGATCAGGAGGAACGGCCTCCGCGCCTCGCGAAGGGGCCGGCAGAGCGCCGCCACCTCCTCGGCCGCGAGAGGCGCGAGTCGCTGCTCGAAGGCGCCGGGCCTCACGAAGACGACGTCGGCGACCGACTCCTCGGCTCCGTTCCCGAGGACGGCGTCCGAGAGGACGAGCGGCACGTACCCCTCGCGGTCCGACGAGACCTCGACCGCGGCGCTCGAGAAGGCCATCTCGCGAACCTGGAGGAGGCAGAGCCGGAGCGGCGTCTCGCTCCCGGCCTCGAGAGTCGCCGCGAACTCCATCTCCACCGCGCCACCCGCCGCATCCTCGCAGGCCGAGAGGGCTGCGCGCACGGCGGCGTTCAGCGGCGCCTGCTCGTGGACGAGGAGGGGAGCGAAGTTCACCACGCGCGGACCCGGGACGGAGACACCCGGCACCAGCCGGTCCGATCGACCGTCATAGGTCGAGGCGAGGAGGCGGAGGGTGCCGTCCTCCTCCGCCTCGCCGAGACCGGCCTTCACGAGGTACTCCGTCTCGCGCGCCGGGTCCCAGGCGGGCGGCTTGCCGAACCGGACCGCCCAGAAAGAGGTCTGGGTCTCCCGGACGAGCTCGGAGACGCTCCCGTAGGGAGGCGGCGCCTTCGGGTAGGGCGGGGCGTAGATCCAGGTCGGGTCACCGTCGACGACCGTCTTCCCGAGGCCGAGCGCGAGCTGGACGACGCCGTCCTCGGGCCGGGTGCGCCCGGAACGGTAGAAGGCCCAGGAACGCGCGACGCCCGAGAGGTCCGGGTAGTACCGCTCGCCGTGCCGCCGGCCCACGACCTCCTGGAGGACGACGGCCATCCTCTCGTCGAGAGCACCCGCTCCGACCGAATCGCGGTAGCTCCGCGCTGCCCGGAAGAACGTCGACGCCCAGACGAGCTTGATCGCCTCCACGAGGCGCCGGAACCGCTCGTCGAGGGAGGGAGAGTCGTTCGGGATCATCTTCGTCGCGTAGACGCCCGCGAAGGGATGCTCGCGCGCGTCCTCGAGGAGGCTCGAGGAGCGTGCGGCGAGCGGGCTCTTCACCTCCTCGACGAGCGCCCGCAGGTCGCCGGCCATCTCCGCCGGGAGGTCGCCCTGGAGGAACGCCCGGGCGATCGCGTCGTCCGGTTCGCCCGAGAGCGCCACCTCCTCGAGGCGATTCCTCTCGACGAAGGCTTCGAAGACACCGGTCGCGACGACGGCGAGGGACGGGACGACGACCGAGGCGCCGGGAACGGAGCCGGTCGCGAGGCGCCGGGCCGCGGCGTCGCGGGCGAGGAGGAGCCCGGAGGCCTTGCCCCCCAGGCTGCCGGAGCCGATCCGGCTGACCCGGCCGTCGGCAGAGAAGAACGCGCGCTGGAACGGGAGGACGTCGCCGCGGCCTTCGCTCATCGTGCCCTCCGGACCTTCCCGGATCCATCGTGGCAAAGGCCCCGGGGGAGCCCCGGACGGGGCTCCCCCGGGCGGGGACGGGATCAGACCCAGCCGCGGTCCTTGCAGCCCTTCGCCACGCGGGAGACCGCGATGACGTAGGCCGCGTCGCGCATGTAGAGCTTCCGCTTCTTCGCGAGCTCGGCGACGGCGTGGAAGGCCGCCGTCATCTTGAGGTCCAGCTTCCCGAGGACCTCGTCCTGCTCCCAGAAGTAGTTCATGTTGCACTGCACCTGCTCGAAGTAGCTGCAGGTGACCCCGCCGGCGTTCGCGAGGAAGTCGGGGATGACGAAGATGCCGCGCTCCTGGATCACCTTGTCGGCCTCCGGTGTCGTCGGCCCGTTCGCGCCCTCGGCGATGACCTTCACCCGGTCCTTCATCTTCCGCGCCGTCTCCCCCGTGATCTGGTTCTCGAGCGCGGCCGGGATCAGGATGTCCACGTCCTGCTCGATCCACGCGTCTCCCGGGAGGACCTCGTACCCGATCCCCTTCGCCTTCTCCTTGTCGATCCCGCCGAAGCGGTCGGTGATGGCGAGCAGCGCGTCGGGGTCGACGCCGTCGAGCCTCCGGAAGCAGTACGAGGTCTGGTCGGCCTGGTCCCACGAGGAGACGGCGACGACCTTTCCACCGAGCTGCTGGTAGAGGCGGATGGCGTACTGGGAGACGTTGCCGAAGCCCTGGACGGAGGCTTTCGTCTGCTCCACCGGAATGCCGAGCATCTTGAGGGCCTCGCGGAGCGTGAAGACGAGACCGTAGCCCGTCGCCTCGGTACGGCCGAGCGAGCCGCCCATGCCGACCGGCTTGCCGGTGATGAAGCCGGGGGCCTTGCCGCCCGTGATGGTCTCGAACTCGTCGAGCATCCAGAGCATGTGCTGCGGGGTGGTCATGACGTCGGGGGCCGGAACGTCGTTCACGGGGCCGACGTTCTTGGCGACCTGGCGGATCCAGCCTCGGCAGATCCCCTCCTGCTCGCGGGCGCTGAGGTTGTGCGGGTCGCAGATGACGCCGCCCTTCCCGCCCCCGAGCGGGATGTCGACGACGGCGCACTTCCAGGTCATCCACATCGCGAGGGCCCGGACGGTGTCGACCGTCTCCTGCGGGTGGAAGCGGATGCCGCCCTTGCAGGGACCGCGCGCGTCGCTGTGCTGGACACGGAAGCCGCGGAACACCTTGACGTTCCCGTCGTCCATGCGGACGGGGATCGAGAAGTGGTACTCGCGGAGGGGGAAGCGCAGCAGGTCGCGCGTCGGGGCGTCGAGGCCGAGGACGTCGGCGGCCTTGTCGAACTGCGTCTGGGCCATCTCGAAGGGGTTGAACGGACTCTTCATGGAACGACGAATCTCCTCTCGTGGG